>JAIPEX010000043.1 GCA_021736945.1 Halanaerobiales bacterium
CTTCTTGCTGAGTAATATCAAATTTTTCTATCATTTTTTGATAAGCATAAGCTTCTTCAATTGGATTTAAGTCCTCTCGTTGTAAATTTTCAATAAGAGCGACTTCCATCATTTCCTCATCTTCAAAAGATCTTATTATTGCAGGAATCGTACTTAATCCTGCCATTTTAGCTGCTCTCCACCGTCTTTCACCAGTTACAAGTTCAAAATTATCATATTGTACTTCACGAACCGTCACAGGCTGTAACACTCCTTTTTGAGCAATTGAATTAGCCAATTCCTCTAGCGCTTCTTCAGTAAACCTGTCTCTTGGTTGGAATGGGTTGGGTTTGATTTTATCAATATCAATATCCTTTATTTCATGTTCCCTTTTCTCACCTTGACTTTTAGATAATAAAGCATCTAAGCCTTTTCCCAATCTTTTTTTATTCACGCTCAATCACTTCCTTTGCCAACTCTTTATAAGCTTTAGCACCTCGGGAACTTGGATCATAGGTTACAATTGGTTCACCAAAGCTCGGGGCTTCACTTAATCGTACATTCCGAGGAATTATTGTATTAAAGACATCTTTGCCAAAATAATTTTTGACTTCATCTATAACCTGGCTAGATAAATTTGTCCTCGCGTCATTCATAGTTAGGACTACTCCCAACAATTTTAACTCGGGATTTAGATTACTTTGGACCAATTCAATCGTTTGCATTAGCTGCCCTAATCCCTCTAAAGCATAGTACTCACATTGAATAGGGACAATCAGATAATCTGAGGCAGTTAAAGCGTTTAAAGTCAATAGACCAAGAGAAGGAGGACAATCAAAGAATATATAATCAAAGTCTATATCTGATTCTTCTATCATTTTTTTTAATCTGCTTTCTCTTGACATTAAAGAAACTAACTCTATTTCTGCACCGGCTAAATCTATATTAGCAGGTAATATATGAAAATTATCATGTCCGGTGGGCTGAATTATTTCACTAAGGGGAGTATCATTAATTAAAGCATCATAAATACTATATTCTAAATCGGATTTTTCTAATCCTAAACCACTAGTTGCATTACCCTGGGGATCAACATCTACAATTAATACTTTACGATCTCTATCAGAAATACTAGCCCCTAAATTAATGGCAGTAGTGCTTTTCCCCACCCCACCTTTTTGGTTCACTATTGCAATTTTTCTTGCCAAATAAATAACCCCCTTATAGTTCCTCATCCTTTTTCTTAGGTATTTTTATATCATATCTAATAAAATCATCTTTATCTTCTTTTTTGACATTTACTTCTATACCAGCTTTTCTAATCTGTTCAATAGCAGAATTTAAAGTGTTTTTCAATAAACGAGTGTCTTTATAAAACGTTTTAACTTCTTTAGGCTTTTGATCTTCCTTTAAATATTGATTAATTTTCCTATTTAAGCTTCTTACCGATAAATTTTTGTCTTTAATTTCTTTTATCAATTCCTTTTGCTTTTCATTATCTTCTATTTTTAATAATGCGCGAGCGTGTCTTTCAGATAAATTATATTTTCTTATTAAGGCTAATATCGGTTCTGGTAATTTTAATATTCTTAATTTATTGGCAACTGTAGACTGGCTTTTGCCAACTTTTTTAGCTAATTCAGTTTGACTTAAGTCAAACTTGTTCATAATACTATAATAGGCAAGAGCTTCATCTAAAAAATTCAAATCCTGTCTTTGAATATTTTCTACTAATGAGATTTCAGCGACTTCTTCTTCCTTATAATTATTAACAATGGCAGGAACCTCTTTCAAATCAATCATCTTAGCTGCTCTTAAACGTCTTTCCCCAGCTATTAGTTGATATTTGTTGTTTTCCTCTTTTACAATAAGTGGTTGAATAATACCAAAATTATCTATTGATTCAGCCAATTTCTTTAGATTTTCTTCATTGAAGTCAGATCTAGGTTGGTGAGGATTAGGTACAATTTTATCAATTTGTATTTTTTCTACCCTATGTTTTTTATTCTTGCCTAAAAATGGTAAGTCCATTTATTTACCTCCATTACTTTTATAAATATTCTTTGTAATTTATACATTTCCTGCCTATAGAGGACGTTTTTTAGGAATACCAGCTTTTCTGGGGTATTTATGCCCTGTAATATCAGTCCTGTTAAATTCTAACACAAATCTACCACCTTCAAGAAAAGGAATGTCTAATTCATAAATATTAATTAATTTAACATTTAAAATATCCATGGCTTTATTTGAATTATCTAGTTCTTTTTGATAGGAAGGACCTTTATACAATAGTATTTTCCCTTCTTTATTACAAAAAGGTACTGTATATTCTAGTAGAATGTTTAAAGGGGCGACAGCTCTTGAAGTAACAAAATCATATTGATGCCTATAGTTATCATCATGTGCTAAATCTTCAGCTCGTTTGTGAAAAACTGCAATTTTTTTATAAAGGTCTAGCTCAATCTGTAATAATTTTAAAAAGTTGACTTTTTTTAAATTTGATTCTACTAAAGTCAAATCCAGTTCTGGATTAAGTATTTTAAAGATAAAACCGGGGAAACCAGCCCCGGTACCTATATCTATAACTTTTCCTTTAATATTTTTTTTAAGAAATATTCCTGCTGAATCTAAAAAGTGTAATTTTACAATTTCTTTTGGTTCAGTAATTGAAGTAAGATTATATTTTTTATTTTCATCAATTAAAAATTCTATATATTTATTTAATTGGGACAATTGTTTATTGCTTAAATTTATATTTAATCTTTTAAACCCCGTTTTTATAAATTCATCCAATTCTTTATTCTTCATTTTTATTTTCTCTTTCTTGCTGTTCTAAATAGATCATCAATACTGAAATATCAGCAGGAGAGACCCCTGATATTCTTGAAGCTTGTCCTAAAGATCTTGGCTTTATTTTCTTTAATTTTTCTCTTGCCTCTAATCTCATATTTTCTAGTTTACTATAATCAATATCCTCTGGAATGAGATTATCTTCCATTTTTTTAAATTGTTCAACTTGAGACATCTGACGATCAATATATCCTTTATATTTAGTCTGGATACTAACTTGATCCTTAACTTCTCGGCTAACTTCTGGTAATTCAGGTGCAAAAAATTTCAAGTCATCATAATCTATTTCAGGTCTCTTTAATATTTTTGCTAATTTTACAGGCTTTTTTAAAGCTCCACTGTCTAGACTTTTTAGTCTTTCTCTATTTTCAGGAGTTGGAGTTACCTGGTAATCTCTTAAAAACTCTAATGTTCTTTCAATATCATTTTTCTTATCTAAAAACTTTTGATATCTTTCTTCTGATATTAATCCTAGTTTATAGCCGATTTCTTTAAGCCTTAAATCAGCATTATCTTGTCTCAATAACAATCTATATTCTGCCCTTGAAGTCATCATTCTGTAAGGTTCTTCAGTTCCCTTTGTAACTAATTCATCTATAAGAACTCCTATATAAGCCTCAGATCTATCTAGAATTAATGGATCTTTACCTTGCAATGCTAATGCTGCATTAATACCTGCTATTAAACCTTGGCCAGCTGCTTCTTCATAGCCAGAAGTACCATTAATTTGGCCAGCCGAATAGAGGCCATTAACTTTTTTAGTTTCTAGATTCAATTTAAGATCATTAGGATTAATACAATCATATTCTATAGCATAACCAGCCCTCATGATCTCTGCATTTTCTAAACCTGGTATCGTACTTAAAATTTCATATTGTACATCTTCTGGCATACTAGTTGATAAACCTGAAATATAATATTCGCCAGTTAATTCACCTTCAGGTTCTAAAAATAATTGATGTCTACCTTTATCAGGAAAACGTACAACCTTATCTTCAATAGAAGGACAATATCTTGGTCCTACCCCATCAATCACCCCACTAAAGAGAGGAGTGCGCATCTTGTTTTCCTGTATAACTTCATGAGTTTTATCATTAGTATATGTTAAAAAACATGAAACTTGATCTCTTTCAAAAGGAGGTGAATCAAAAGAAAATGTTAATCCTTTTTCACCTTCTTGTTCATACATTTTAGAAAAATCAATGCTTCTTTTATTAATTCTGGGAGGAGTACCAGTCTTGAATCTTCTTAAATCAAAACCTATTTCTTCAAGGGATCCAGATAATTTATTAGCTGGATACTGCTGATTGGGTCCCGCATTAAAAGTTGCTTCACCAATTATGACTTTCCCTTTTAGAAAAGTACCGGTAGTTATTACCACCTTTTTCCCTTTGAATAATATTCCAGTTTTGGTAATTACTCCTTTAATTTCATCATCTTCAACCACTAATTTTTCTGCTATTTCCTGTTTTAAATCTAAATTAGGTTCTTCTTCTAGAATCTGTTTCATTCTCTGATGATATTTTTTCTTATCAGCTTGACCTCTTAATCCGTGTACCGCCGGTCCTTTAGCCGTGTTTAACATTCTGATCTGTAACATTGTCTCATCCATATTGCGAGCCATTTCTCCACCAAGAGCATCAATCTCTCTTACAATATGACCCTTACCAGGTCCCCCCAGAGAAGGGTTACACGGCATAAAAGCTACATGATCTAAATTTACAGTCAAAGTTAATACATCAAGTCCCATCCTTGCAGGTGCCAATGAAGCTTCACAACCTGCATGGCCAGCTCCAATAACAATAACATCATACTCTTTTTCAAATTCTTTATTATAATTGTAATTATTTTCCATTAAATACACTCCTTACTATTTACCTAAACAAAAATCGCTAAAAATTTGGTCTATAATATCATCAGTAACGGTTTCTCCAGTTATAGAGCCTAAATAGAATAAAACATCTTTTAAATCAATAGTTAAGAAATCATAAGGCATACCATCTTTTAATGATTGCTCTACTTTTTCTATTGATTGATAAGCTTTATTTAAGGCTTCGCGATGCCTTACTTTGGTAACCATTACATCACTATCTACATTTATTTGTTCATGAAATATTTCTTCCAAAATTGTATTTTTTAACTCTTCCATTCCTTTTTCTTCTTTTACAGAAGTCCAGAGGAGAGGGTGTTCTTTAAATTGTTCTTCAAGTTCCTCGATATCAATATTTTTATCTAAATCTGTTTTATTTACTACTACAATAGTAGGTTGTCCTTTAATAAGATTATAGACTTGTTTATCTTCCTTGGTAAGACCTTGACTAACATCGAGCATCATAAGTACTAGATCAGCTTTTTTTAGAGATTCTCTGGTTTTTTCAACACCTATTTTTTCTACAACATCTTCAGATTCTCTTACTCCAGCTGTATCTATAACTTTTAATGGTATTCCATCTAAATTTATATACTCTTCAATAACATCTCTCGTAGTTCCTGGTACATCAGTAACGATAGCCCTATTTTCTTGTAATAAATAATTTAATAAGCTAGATTTCCCCACATTAGGTTTACCAACTATTACTGTTTTAATTCCTTCTTGGTATAATTTACCTTGTTTAGCTGTTTTAATAAGTTTTTGAATAGGTTCTTTAATTTTCTTTAATCTTTCTTCTAATTGATTAGAATTAAACCCTTCTATTTCATCTTCTGGAAAATCTATGGAAGCTTCTAAATGAGCTAGTAGTTCCATTACATCATCTTTAACATTATTCACTTTATCAGAAAGACCACCTTTAAGCTGCTCCATTGCAATATTTAAACTTTTTTCAGTCTTTGAATTTATAACATCAATAATTGCTTCAGCTTGGGCCATATCTAATTTACCATTCATAAAAGCACGACGTGAAAACTCTCCAGGTTCTGCCATTCTAGCACCATATTCTAAAGTTAATTCCAAAACTGCTTCAAGTGGTACCATACCACCATGACAGTCAAATTCTAAAACATTTTCACCTGTAAAAGAACGTGGTTTTATCATAACTATAGCAAGAACCTCATCTACAGTTTTGCCTGACTTTGGATTTTCTACATAGCCATGATGAGCAGTATGAGAATCCGCTTCTTTTATATCAATTCCGGAAGAAGCTTCAAATATTTTTGATCCTATGTTAATAGCGTCTGGGCCACTTATTCTTACTTTTCCTGTACCCGAAGTCCCGAAGGGAGTTGCTATTGCAGCAATAGTATCTTCCTTCATATTAGTCATTTTAATAAACCCCCTTTAAAAATATTAAACCCAGCAGGAGACCACCTACTGGGCATTAAATGTTTAATCAACTATAATATTTGTTATAGTATATTATTCTTAATCAACTGTTTCAATCATAACCTTTCTGAATGGCTCCTCGCCTTCACTATATGATCTTACTCGAGAATCTTTTTTCAAGGTTATGTGTATAATTCTACGTTCATGAGGAGGCATGGGTTCTAAAACTACTTTTCTTTCCTTATTAACAGCTTTTTGAGCTAATTTACGAGCTAATCTTTCTAACGTTTTTTTGCGCCTCTCTCTATAACCTTCAGCATCAAGAATAATTCGGTAGTACTCGTTAGTATTTTTATTTACTACTAATGAAGTGATATATTGTAAAGCATCCAGGGTTTCCCCGCGTCTCCCGATAACAATTCCAAGATCAGGAGAGTGAAGGTCGTAAACAACCTGTTCTTCATCAGTTTTTTCTTCTATAATATTAATATCAACATCAATGTTTGTTTTACCAAAAACCTCTTCTAAAAATTCCTTACCTTTTTTAATAGGATCATCTTCAATAATAATTTCTATTTCAGCTTGCTTTTTTCCAATAAGCCCTAAAAAACCTTTATTACCTTGCTCCACGATGTTGATTTCCGCCTGACTGCGGTCGATATCTAAATCATCAAGTCCTTTTTTAATTGCTTCATTTACTGATTCAGCTTTATATATCATCTTTTTCATTACTGTTCAGTAACCTCCTTATCAACATCAATTGACTCTTTAGAAATCACATACTGTTGTATTGCAGTAAATACTGTGGAAGTAAACCAATATAGTAATATTCCAGATGGTAATTGGAATCCAATAAATATAATAAAGGCGGGCATTATCCACATGATCATGCTATTTTTACCGCCACCACCTTGCATTTTCTGGGTAACATATGTTTGTCCAATCATTGCAACTGCGTTAACTAATACGATTGCAACATCTGGTTCAGCTAAAGAACCGTTTGTCAAGGTACCAATCCATAAAAATGAAGCATCATTTAATATGTCACTTAAACTTAAAATTGCTCTATAAAGTGGAATTAAAATCGCTAATTGAAAAATCATTGGTAAACAACCAGCAGCAGGATTTACATTATGTTCTTTATATAAATCCATCATTGCTTCCTGTTGTTTTTCTTTATCATCTTCATATTTCTTTTTGATTTTATCCATTTCAGGCTGTAAATCTTGCATTGCCTTCATCGATTTTGTCTGTTTTGCTGTCAAAGGATATAACAATAATTTAATTATCAATGTAAATAAAATAATAGTTACTCCATAATTATTTACTATTCCGTTCAAAAACATTAAAGCTTCGACTATTCCATTAATCAACCAACCAAACATATTTTTCTTCCTCCTAAATAATTATTTGAGTGGATCATACCCTCCAGAATTAAAAGGATGGCATTTAGAAATTCTTTTAATGCTTTTAAATCCACCTTTAAATGCACCGTATTTTTTTACCGCTTGATATGAGTACTCTGAACAAGTTGGATGAAATCTACATGTTTTAGGCGTCCAGGGAGAAATTACTTTCTGGTAAACTTTAATTAACCATAATATTAATTTACTCATTATACTCACTTCCCCGAATTATTTAACAAATCAGCCTTCTTAAAAAGCTTAGTTAAATCATCTTTAATACCATCAAAGTCCAAATTATTAACAGGATTACGAGCAATAATTATTATATCATAACCCTTTAGACAACTGTCTTCTAGAAATCTTCGAATAATTTCTTTGAGACGCCTTTTTAATTTATTTCTAACTACTGCTTTTCCAATTCTTTTGCTAATGGAAAAACCGTAGCGATTTATCCGCTTCTTATTAGGATACCAATAAATAACAAGAAAACGAGATGCAGTAGATTTTCCCCTATTAAAGACTTTGTTAAAATCTTTTTTCTTTTTAAGGGTTTTCAAAAAATATATCCTCCTACAAACTTAGTTTAATAAAAAAATATTATAATATCAACTCTCATACGGTTTAAATTATATGTTATTTATCTACTAGAGTCAAGAAATTTTATATATACATTAAATATTGTTGCTTATTTAAACTCTATTTACTGTTATTTCCTTTAACTCTCATTATCCACAAGTTTATAGCTGTTAATTCTTGTTGAATAATTGTTGATAATCTGTTAAAATATTAATGATTAACGATAATTAAATATATGAAGATTTTCTATAATAACTATTATAACTTCAATAATGGTAATTTACAAGATTTACACACCCTGTTAATCAATTTATTCACATATAATTGC
This sequence comes from Halanaerobiales bacterium, assembly GCA_021736945.1. Classification (GTDB taxonomy): domain Bacteria; phylum Bacillota; class Halanaerobiia; order Halanaerobiales; family M55B127; genus M55B127. The sequence continues at coordinate 8,402 of JAIPEX010000043.1, forward strand.
TGTCCCATCCACAATTCGCTTGGTTATCCACAAGTTTGTCCACATTTATTCACAATGTGTTGATAGAATAATAGATTATAAACATATTGTGGAAATTTATTTTCGGTTTTTAACAGGTAATTTTGTTAAAAATAGCATTTTTACTTTATTTAAAGCAATTATAAACAACTATTTTTTGTGGATAACTCGCTTTTTTATCCACAAAATTGTTGATAACTCTTTATATTGACTAGTGTTTGGGGATAACTATTGTAATACAACGATATTTACTAAATTTTTGCAGGAGGTATATAAATGGCGTTTTCCCAAGAAGAATTGGAACATATTTGGAATCAAACATTAAATGAAATAAAAGATAAATTAAGTAATCCGAGTTTTAAAACCTGGTTTTCTAATACTAAACCGGTAGATATGAAAGATGATAATATAATGTTAATAGAAGTTCCTAACGATTTTATCAAAGACTGGATTGAAACGAGATATAATGATCTTATTACAGAAGTTATTCAAAATTTAACCGATACAAACCTTGAATGCCGTTTCTATACAGAAGAAGAACTTAAAGCAAAAAATCAAGAAGAAGAAAATGAAGTAGAAGAAAATAAACCCGAAAAAAATGATGAAGAAGAAACAAAAGAAAAGAAAAAAGAATATAATATAAACACTAATCTAAATCCTAAATACTCCTTTGATTCTTTTGTTGTAGGTAATGGTAATAGATTTGCTCATGCAGCCGCTCTAGCTGTTGCAGAAGCCCCCGCAAAGGCATATAATCCTCTTTTCTTATACGGGGATGTTGGATTGGGTAAAACCCACTTAATGCAGGCGATTGCACATTACATATTGAAACATAATCCTGATAATAAAGTTGTTTATGTTTCTTCTGAAACTTTTACAAATGAATTGATTAATGCTATTAAAGATGATAAAACTGCTGCTTTTAGAGATAAATATAGAAATATTGATATTTTATTGGTAGATGATATTCAATTTTTAGCAAATAAAGAAAGGACACAAGAAGAATTTTTCCATACCTTTAATTCTTTACATGAATCAAATCGCCAACTAATAATTTCAAGTGATAGACCTCCTAAAGAGATTCCTACTTTAGAGGAAAGATTAAGATCCCGCTTTGAATGGGGATTAATAACTGATATCCAAAAACCTGATTTGGAAACAAGAATAGCTATCTTGAGAAAAAAGGCAGATATGGAAAACTTAAAAGTACCTAATGAAGTAATTATTTATATCGCTAACAATATTCAATCTAATATAAGAGAATTAGAAGGTGCATTAATAAAAGTTATTGCTTATTCTTCATTAGTAGATAAAGAAATTGATACAGACCTTGCTGAAAAGGCTCTTAAAGACCTTATTGTTGAAAATGAAGAACCAAGGGAAGTAAATATTGATTTAATTAAAGATGTAGTTGTTGATTATTATAATCTAAATAAGGAAGATATGACTTCTAAAAAGAGAACTCAAAAAATAGCTTTTCCAAGACAAATAGCTATGTATTTATCAAGGGAGTTAACAGAACTATCATTACCTCATATTGGAGAAGAATTTGGAGGAAGAGATCATACTACAGTAATCCATGCTTATAATAAAATTGAAGAAAAAATAGAAGAAGATGACGAATTTTCTAAAGTTATAAACAAAATAAAAGGTAGAATAAATAACTCTTAAATCCGCTTGTTGATAAAGTTGTTAACTGGTTGTGGATGAATTGTTAATAGATTTAATATGTTAGTATGTGTATAACCGCCCAACTATTATGTACAACTTATCTACATAGCTTCTTTCTTATATAAGTAGGACTGAATGCCCTTTTACACAAATCCACACTCCCTACTACTACTACTACTATTTTAAATAAATAAATATATAATTATTATTTCATTTTTTTTGTTAATAAGTATCTACAAAATAGGAGGTTAGATGATGAATTTTAACATTGAAAAGAAAGATTTCTATCAAGGATTAAATATTACTCACAGAGCTTGTGCTTCAAGTAATACAATGCCCATCTTAAAAGGTATTCTCATTGAAGCTAAAAAAGATAAAGGATTACATCTAATGGGAACTGATTTAGAAATTGGAATTGAAAACTGGGTACCTGCAAATGTAAAAAAAGAAGGCAAGATAGTTTTACCTGCTAATCAGTTAAGAAATATTATTAGAGAATTACCCAATGAAGAAATAGATTTTGATGTTGATTTAGAAAGATATAGAGCTAATATAAACTGTTTAAATTCACAATTTACTATTAATGGATATAATCCAGAAGAATATCCACAATTACCAGATGTTAATATACCAACTGAATTAGAAATACCATCTGCAAAATTAAAAAAAATTATAAGTGAAGTGGAATTTTCAACTTCAAGTGATCAAACTCAACCTGTATTAACAGGTGCATTGATGGTATTAGAAAATGATCAAATTAAAATGGTTTCCACAAATAAGTATCGACTTGCATACAGTAAAATTGAAAACAAAAATGATATAGATGAAAAATTAGAAATAATTATACCAGGTGCTACAATAAAAGAAATTAGTAGCTTATTAGAAGAAGAAGGAACCGTTAACATGAAAGTAAATGAAAATTATGCTAGTTTCGATTTTAATGATATAATTGTTGTCTCCAGATTAATAGAAGGTAAGTTTCCTAATTTTGAACAAGTAATACCAGATGAAAAAAATACAACTATTACAGTAAATACGGATTATTTACAATCAGCTGTTAAAAGAGCTTCTTTAATTGCAAAACTTGATTCAAACATAGTTAGTTTAAAAAGTAAAGATAATAGTTTAATAATAGAATCAGAAGATTCAGATTCAGGTAGTGCACATGAAGAAGTTCCAATTACCTTAGAAGGAGAAAATCATAAAATTAGTATTGATGCTTCTTATTTACTTGATGTTCTTAAAGTTTTAGAAGAAGAAAAAGTTAAATTAGATTTAATAGGATCTTTAAATCCACTTGTACTTAAAAAAGAAGCTTCAGATGACTATATATATTTAATAATGCCAATTAGACCTGGCAATGAAGAAAATGAAGGAGAATAATATAATATTATGGAAAAAGTTAAAATTAATACAGAAACAATTAAATTAGATCAATTTTTAAAATGGGCAAACATTGTAACAACTGGTGGAGAAGCCAAAGAATTGATACAAACTGGAAGAGTTAGAGTTAATAATAAAATTGAAAAAAGAAGAGGACATAAACTAAAAGATGGAGATTTAGTAAATGTTGAAGGATTTGATGAAACTTTAAAAGTGAGCGGATAATATTATGTATATCAAAAAAATATTATTGAAAAATTATAGAAATATAGATAATACCTATCTGGATTTAAATCCTAACTTAAATATATTTATAGGTAATAATGGACAAGGAAAAACAAATTTATTAGAAGCAGTTTATTTGATAGCTACTACAGAATCTCATAGAACAAATAGGGATAGTGAACTTATCCAATGGGATGAAGATAGTGCCTTAGTCCAGTTGAAATTAATAAAAACTGATTATGATTTAACAATTTCATATAAAATAGAAGGAAGAGATAAAAAAATAAAAATTAATAAAAATCCTCTGGAGAAAATTTCTGATTTGGTAGGAAATCTTAATGTTATATTATTTTCTCCTGAGGATTTAAAAATTGTAAAAGGTAGTCCAAGCAATAGAAGAAAATTTTTAGATTTAGAAATTTCACAGGTTAATCCTTATTATTATCACCTACTAAAAGAATATAATCATATTTTAAAACAACGAAATAATCTTTTAAAAAAAATGTATAATAAAAAAAATCGCGATCTTAACTTATTGGAAGTCTGGGATGATAAACTTACTGATAAGGGATCCAAAATTATTTATAAAAGATTTCAGGTTTTAAATAAGTTAAAGATTTTAGCCAGATTAGCACAAAGAAAACTAACGTCTGGTAATGAGAATTTAAATATTAAATATGATAGTACTTTAAAAGTAAGTAAAAAAAATGAAAAAGAAGAAATTAAAAATATATTTTTAAATACATTAAAAAAAGAGAGAGAAAAAGAATTTGAGAGGGGTTATACCCTATCAGGACCTCATCGAGATGATTTACTTTTGAAAATTAATGAAATTAATGTTAGAAAATATGGTTCACAAGGTCAACAACGTACTGTTGCGTTAGCTTTGAAATTAGCCGAATTAGAATTTATGAAATCAGAAAGTGGTGAGTATCCAGTATTATTATTAGATGATGTATTTTCTGAATTGGATAAAAATAGAAGAAATACATTATTATCAATTATAAATGAGAGAATACAAACTTTGATAACAACTACGGATTCAAAAGATATAAATAAATTATTGAAAAAAAACAACAATAACATATATAATGTTAAAGATGGAGTTATAGAAAAGAGGTAGGTGAGTTTTTTGTTTTTACATATAGGCAAAGGACATATGATTGAAAAAGAAAATGTAGTTTTTATTGGTGATTTGGAATCTACTATGGATTCCGAAATAACTAATGAATTTTTTGATATTATTAGAGAAGAGGGTTTTATAATAAATTATTTTGAAGATGATGTTAGTTCTTTTATTTTAACAGGTGAAAAAATATATTTATCCATAATATCTTCAACCACTCTTAAAAGTAGAATGGAAGAGATTATTTAGAAGAATTGGGGGAATGATGATGGCAGAATTAGAAAAAGGTAGATATGAAGCTGAAAACATACAAGTATTAGAGGGTTTAGAAGCTGTTAGAAAAAGACCTGGTATGTATATAGGTTCGACAAGTATTGATGGTTTACTACACTTAGTTTATGAAGTAGTAGATAACAGTATAGATGAAGCGATGGCTGGTCATTGTGATCGTATTGAAGTTAATATAAAACCAGGTAATATTGTAACTGTTACAGATAATGGTAGAGGTATACCTATTGAATCACACCCAAAAGTAAACAAACCTGCTGTAGAGGTAGTTATGACTACACTTCATGCTGGAGGTAAATTTGACAGTGAAGGTTATAAAGTTTCAGGTGGGTTACATGGAGTTGGTGTTTCAGTTGTTAATGCTTTATCAGAATGGATGACAGTTGAAGTTAAATGGAAAGATGGAAATATATATCGTCAAAAATATAGACGTGGAATTCCTGCTTATGATCTCAAAAAAATAGGTAGTTGTGAAGTTGAAAGAGAGACAGGTACCAAAATAACATTTAAACCAGATCAGGATATTTTTGAGGAAGTAGATTTTAGATATGATAAATTAGTACAAAGATTTAAAGAAATGGCTTTTTTAAATAAAGGTATTGAAATAAAAATTACGGATGAAAGAAATGAAGAAAAAATAAAAGAAGATAAGTTCCATTATGAAGGTGGAATAGTTCAATTTGTTAAATATTTAAATAAAAATAAAAAGCCTTTATTTCCTGATCCAGTTTATATCGAAGAAAGTGGAGAAAAAGCAGATTTAGAAATTTCTTTTCAGTATCACGGCGGATTTAAGGAAAGAATATTTACATTTGCAAATAATATAAACACTAGGGAAGGTGGAACTCACCTTAGTGGATTTAAAAGTGCTTTAACAAGAACAGTAAATGGATATGCTAGAAGTAAAGGTCTTCTCAAGGAAAAAGATGATAATTTAACAGGTGAAGATGTAAGAGAAGGACTTACCGCTATTATAAATATTAAATTGGAAGAACCACAGTTTGAAGGTCAGACTAAAACTAAACTAGGTAATAGTGAAATTAGAGGTTTTGTTGATTCTAGTCTTTCACAACATCTTAAGACCTTTATGGAAGAAAATCCTTCTGTAGCAAAAACTATTGTGGAAAAAGGTATAAAAGCTGCTAAAGCTAGAAAAGCAGCTAAAAAGGCTAGAGACTTAACTAGAAGAAAAAACGCCTTATTTTCAACTGCTTTACCCGGAAAACTAGCTGATTGTTCATCAAGAGATACAGAAAATACTGAATTGTATATTGTTGAGGGTGATTCAGCTGGAGGTTCAGCAAAACAGGGTAGAGATAGAAAATTTCAAGCAATATTACCGTTAAGAGGTAAAATATTAAATGTTGAAAAAGCGCGTTTAAATAAAATTTTAAATAATAATGAAATAAGGACATTAATTACTGCAATTGGTACTGGTATTGGTGAAGATTTTGATATAGATAACAGTAGATATGGTAAAATTATTATAATGACAGATGCAGATGTAGATGGTGCGCATATTAGAACATTGCTTTTAACCTTCTTTTACAGGTATATGAGTCCCTTATTAGAACAGGGCATGATATATATCGCACAACCACCCTTATATAAAGTTAAGAGAGGTAGATCGGAAGAATACCTATATAATGATAGGGCTTTACAAAAATATGCAGATGAATATAAAGAACAGAATTTCTCATTACAAAGATATAAAGGTTTAGGTGAAATGAATCCTGATCAACTTTGGGATACTACTATGGATCCTGATAATAGAATAATTCTACAGGTTCAAATTGAAGATGCTATTATGGCAGATGAAACCTTTACCACTTTGATGGGAGATAAAGTTAGTCCTCGTAGGGAATTTATCCAAGACCATGCCCAAGAAGTAAAAAATCTTGATATATAGATAAAGGAAGGTGTAAAAATTGGTTGATGAGTTTGGAAATAAAAATGTTGTACAGGTAGATATAGATGACCAGATGAAAGAAGCATTTTTAGATTATGCAATGAGTGTTATAGTAAGTAGAGCCTTACCTGATGTGCGGGACGGGCTAAAGCCTGTTCACCGGAGAATTCTATATGCACTTCATGATTTAGGAATGACTCCTAATAAATCACATAAAAAATCAGCTCGTATAGTTGGGGAAGTATTGGGTAAATACCACCCTCATGGAGATACGGCTGTATATGATACAATGGTGAGAATGGCTCAACAATTTTCATATAGATATCCATTAGTAGACGGTCATGGGAACTTTGGTTCTGTTGACGGTGATTCCGCTGCAGCAATGCGTTATACTGAAGCTAGAATGTCAAAAATTACTACTGAATTATTAAGGGATTTAAACAAAGATACAGTAGATTTTATTCCTAATTTTGATGATAGTTTACAAGAACCAGATGTATTACCTTCTCGATTCCCTAATTTATTAGTTAATGGAAGTTCAGGTATTGCAGTTGGTATGTCTACTAGTATACCTCCCCACAATTTAGTAGAAGTAATTGATGGAATTATTAGGGTTATTGAAAATCCGGATATTGAATTAGCTGAACTAATGGAGGTTATCAAAGGACCAGATTTTCCTACTGGTGGCCTAATAATGGGTAAAGGTTCAATATATAAAGCATATAAGTCAGGACGAGGTAAGGTAACTGTTAGAGCTGAAGCAGAAATTGAAGAGAATGAAGCTTCAGCAGATAGAATTATTGTTAATGAATTACCTTATAGAGTAAATAAAGCTCGTTTGATTGAAAAGATAGCCGATATGGTGAGAAATGAAAAAATAGAAGGTATCAGTGATATCAGAGATGAGTCTGATAGAAGAGGTTTAAGAATTGTAATTAAGATAAAAAGAGGCTCAAACCCTAAAATTGTGCTTAATCAATTATTTAAGCATTCCCAACTTCAAATTACATTCAGTATTATTATGTTAGCAATTGTTGATAATGAGCCTAAAGTATTAAATTTAAGAGAAATAATAGACCATTATTTAGAGTTTCAAAAAGAAGTTATAACTAGAAGAACTCAATATGACCTTGATAAAGCAGAAAGTAGAGCTCATATATTAGAAGGTTACATGATAGCCTTAGATGATATTGATGCTGTTATCCAGATGATCAGGGAAGCACCTGATGTAAATAATGCCCGTGAACAACTAATGGGTACATATGATTTATCTGAAAAACAAGCAAATGCAATTTTAAGAATGAGACTACAAAGATTAACAGCTTTAGAACGAGATAAAATTGATACAGAATATGCAGATTTAAAAGAAGATATTGAATACTACAGAGAAGTTTTAAATAGTGAATCCAAATTATTAGAAATTATAAAAGAAGAAATTCAAGAGATAAAGGATAAGTATGGTGATGAAAGACGTACAAAAATCTTAGACCAAACAACTGATATAGATCTAGAAGATTTAATAGAAGAACAACAAGTAGTTGTAACAATGACTAATCAGGGGTATATAAAAAGAATGCCTGTTGAAACATATAGAAGCCAAAGAAGAGGTGGAAAAGGTATAATAGGCACTACTACTACTGAAGAAGATTTTGTTAAGGATGTCTTTATTACCTCTACCCATAATTACTTCTTGTTTTTTACCAACAAAGGATTAGTTTATAGGTTAAAGGGATATCAAATTCCTCAAGCAAGAAGACAATCTAGAGGTACTGCTATTGTAAATCTATTACAATTAGATGAAGATGAGCAAGTAAGTTCTGTTATTCCAATTAATGATTTTGAAGAAAGCAAATATCTTACAATGGCCACAAAAAAAGGCAGAATAAAAAAGACTCCCTTAAGTGAATATGATAGTAATTATACTGGTATAATTGGTATTAACTTACAAGAAGATGATGAATTAATTGAAGTTAAAAACACAAAAGTTGATGAAAATATTATATTGATAACTCACCAAGGTAAAGCTATAAGATTTAGTGAAAAAGATATAAGACCTGTGGGGAGAGCTGCCCAGGGAGTAATGGGTATTGATCTAAAAGAAGATGATTACCTAATAAGTATGGGAATAGATTCTGAAGGTAGTGACCTATTGGTTATTAGTGAAAAAGGATATGGAAAAAGAACTCAGGTAGAAGAGTATAGAAAACAACAAAGATATGGAAAAGGAATTATTACCTTAAATATAACTGAGAAAAACGGACCTCTTGCTGCAGGTAAAGTAGTTAATGAAAATGAAGAAATTATAATAATAACTGCAGAAGGAATAATAATTAGAACGAAAGTAAATGAAATTTCCCAAACAGGTCGAAATACCATGGGAGTAAAAGTTATAGATGTAGAAGACAATGATTATGTAGTATCTGTTGGTAAATTTAAACCTGAAGAAATTGAAGAAGATGAAAATGAAGAGGAAAAAGAAATAGAACAAACAAATGATGAAGAGTAAATAAAATAGTTTAAATATATAAGGAAATTTCATATAAATAAGCCTTGAGTTAACAGCATTGAAAACAATATAAAAAAGGCTTCACCCCATTTTTTGTTGAATATAGTTAATAGGCAAAAACAAAATAACCACAAAAAGAGAGGTGAAACCTATTAA
>JAIPEX010000044.1 GCA_021736945.1 Halanaerobiales bacterium
TATGGTGTAGTGTGAGATGTGATTTATTCATTCAAATCGTCCTTGTGGTCATAGTATTGGAATAAAATATATCTAATCATTTCAGATATACCAATACCTTTTTCCTCAGCCTCTTTGTCAACTTTTTCTCTTAGTTCTTCAGATAAAGATATTTGTGCTCGTTCCATAATTAATCACCTCATACTATAAATATACTACATTTTACGGTAAAAATCAATAATTATATTACATTTCAATTAAGAAATATAAAAGAAAGGAAGGTGAAAAATAGTAGGGATATTTATATATATTGTCATTAACGCAATTCCTCCCCACCCTAATCAAAAACAAGATTAGGATGAGGTTTCCTTGCTATAAATCCTATGAGCGATATAATAAGAAAACATGTATTTGTTTCAGGACGAGTACAAGGAGTCGGTTTCCGTGCTACAGCAAGAAATAAAGCTCAGAGCTTAAATGTTAACGGCTGGGTGAAAAACTTGTATGATGGTCGAGTTGAAGCTGTTATAGAAGGTGAGCCGGACGCAGTAAAACAGATGACCAGATTCTTTAAGAAAGGTCCACGAATGGCAAATGTTACTGATTATGAAATTAAAGATGAAACTCCCACAAATAACTTTAGTACTTTTTCAGTAAAATACTAAAGGGGGTTATTTACAATGAGTAAAGCTTTATTAGTTGTAGATGTGCAAAATGATTTTTATCCTGGTGGAGCATTAGAAGTCCCAAACGGGGATAAAATTAATTCTAAGATAAATTCATTAATGGAAAAAAATGAATATAAAAAGATAGTTGGTTCCCAGGATTGGCACCCAAAAAACCATAAAAGTTTTGCAAGTACTCATGAAAAAGAACCTTTTAGTGAGTATGAATCAGAAGGTATAGGACCTATTCTTTGGCCAGATCACTGTGTACAGAAAAGTAAAGGTGCAAAATTTCATAAGGATATAAATACTGAAAACTTTGATTTAATTATTAGAAAAGGCTACAATCCTGAAATAGATAGCTACTCTGCATTTCAGGAAAATGATGGTACTAATTTAGGTTTAGCATCCTATTTGAAAGGTTTAAATGTTGTTGAAGTTGATATTGTAGGCTTAGCTCTTGATGTATGTGTTAAATACACAGCTGAAGATGCTGTAAAAAATGGCTTTAAGTCAAATATAATTTTAGAAGGATCAAAAGGAATTGAACAGGATCCAGATAAATTTAAAGAGATTTTAAATGAAATGAAGGAAAAAGGAATTAATATAAAAGAATAGATATGAGGTGTTTTATTAATGGCAAGAAAGTACGGAGAAAAAGTAATGTTTAGAGAATATCAAGAAGATGATTTAGGACATATGATGGATTGGATAAATGATGAAGAAATTGTACAATTTTTATCAGACCGTTTTTTATATCCACAATCAAGTTCTCAAGTAGAAGAGTTTTTAAATAAAGCAATGAGTGAAGATTGGTCAGGTTTTGTTATCTCTGATAGGGAAACTGGAGATTATCTTGGACAGATTGATTTTGTCAATCTTGATCTTAAAAATGGTAAAGCTGAAATTGCATTAGTGATTGGTGATACCAATAATTCTTCAAAAGGAATTGGCACAGAAGCAACTAAAATGATGCTTGATTTTGGATTTAATAATTTAAGATTAAATAGAATAGAACTTAGCTGTTGGGATTATAATGAAAAAGCTATTAAGTTATATGAAAAATTAGGTTTTAAAGAAGAAGGAAGAAAAAGAAAGAGCAGATATTATAATGGAGAATACCATGATGAAATATTATTCGGTATATTACGAGAGGAATGGCAAGAAATTAATGACTCAGTATAATTTAATTGCTACAACTACATTCGGAATGGAAGGTGTAGTTAAAAAAGAGGTAAAGAATTTAGGATTTAATGATTTAGAAGTATCAAACGGTAAAGTAGAATTTCAAGGTAATGAAAAGGATATCTGTAAAGCTAATTTATGGTTAAGATCAGCCGAAAGAGTACAAATTAAAGTTGGGGAATTTAAAGCTACTGATTTTGATCAACTCTATGATAAAACAAAGCAACTACCATGGGATTGGTTTTTAACAGAAGATGCCCATTTTCCTGTTTCAGGTAAATCGGTTAAATCAGAATTACACCATGTTCCAACCTGTCAATCAATAGTTAAAAAAGCAATAGTAGATAATTTACAGGAAAGATATAATACTTCTTGGTTTGATGAGGATGGTCCAACATATAAAATAGAAGTTGCCCTATATAAGGATACCGCTACCCTGACTATTGATACAAGTGGTCGGGGTTTACATAAGCGTGGGTATAGGGAATTAAGTTCACCAGCTCCTCTACAAGAGACAATTGCTTCCGGTATGATTCAGTTGAGTAAGTGGGATCCAGACCGTATATTAATTGACCCCTTCTCAGGATCAGGTACAATTCCGATTGAAGCTGCAATGAGGGCTAAAAACATTCCACCAGGGCTTAATAGAAATTTTGATTTTGAAAACTGGCACCTAATAAAAGATAAAGACTGGCAGGATGTTAAAAAAGAAGCTAAATCATTTATCAAAGAAGATTTAGAACCCCGGATGATAGCTGGTTATGATAAAGAAAAGGAAATGGTTACAATGGGCCGTTATCATGCCGAAAAAGCTGGAGTAGAAGATATAATACATTTTCAACAAAAAGATTTTAAAGATTTTTCAACTAATCGAAAATATGGTATGATTATAACTAATCCTCCTTATGGAATGAGGATGTCTGATCAAAGTAAAATTGAGCCCTTATATAAATTAATGGGAGAGAAGTTACTTCCCTTAGATACTTGGTCTTTTTATATTTTAACAGCTTACGAAGAATTCGAAAAAGTGTTTGGAAAAGAAGCTTCTAAGCGTAGAAAACTATATAATGGTGGAATTAAGGTTGATTATTATCAGTATTATGGTCCATTTCCACCCCGTGATAATTAAATTAAGGAGAATTTAAATAATGAAGAAAATACTGCCGTATATCTCTGGACTACTATTCAGTACTATATTTGGATTTTCTTTTATGTTTACAAAAGAAGCATTAGAAGTAATTAGTCCCTTTCAATTAATGGGATATAGATTCCTAACTGCAGGACTTTTAGTAAATATCCTCTGGATAGTTGGTATCTTGAAGATTAATATAACATTAAGTAAAATAAAATATTTGTTGTTAGTTACAATAGCTCAACCTGTATTGTATTTTATATTTGAAACTACAGGTATGAATTATACTACTTCTTCAGAGGCTGGTTTATTAGTTTCACTAATTCCCGTTGTAGTAACGATTTTAGCTATCTTTTTCTTGAATGAAAAACCCAGTCCAATACAATCTATTTTTATAATACTTTCAGTCGCTGGTGTTATTTTCATAACTATTATGAAAAGCAGTACAGAAGTTAGTGGAAATTTCTTGGGAATGGCTTTAATTGGTGGTGCTGTCTTAATGGCAGGTGTACACAATATCATGTCGAGAAAACTATCCGTTGATTTTTCACCGGAAGTTATTACATATTTCATGATGACAGTTGGTGCCCTAGTATTTAATACAATACTTTTTAGTACAACCCCAACTAATTTAAGTAACTATTTTGAACCATTAAGTAATACTCAAGTCTTAATCCCAATTATATATCTTGGTGTTTTATCATCAGTTTTAGCTTTCTTTTTTGTAAATTATACCCTGTCCAAATTACCTGCTTCTCAATCTGCAGTCTTTGCCAATTTTGCAACAGTAGTTTCTATCTTGGCAGGTGTGTTTATTAGACATGAACCGTTTTATTGGTTTCAGGTAGTAGGTGCTATTCTGATAATTATTGGAGTCTGGGGTACAAATTATTTTGGAAACATTGAAGAACAAGAAACAGAATTAAAAGGTTGAGGTGAGTATTTTGGATAAAAAGAGAATAATAGTTAATGGTGCTGCTGGGAGAATGGGTAAAACAATCTGTCATATGGTTATTAATGAAAAAGAATATGAATTAGTCGGTTCTGTTGATGTTATAAATACTGGCCAGAATATATTTAAATTTTTAGGTATTGATAGTAAAAAAGAGCTATATATAAATGATGATATTGTGGAAGAAATTCAGCATAAGGATGCTGATCTTGTAATTGATTTTACAAATCCAGAAGTTGTTATGGAAAACATCAAAAAAGTTCTTAAAACAAAAACTAATATGGTTGTAGGAACTACCGGATTCGATCAAGAATTTCTAAAAGTAGTAGAGGATTTTGCAAAAAAATATGAGACCTCCATTATGATTGCTCCCAATTTTGCTCTAGGAGCTGTAATGATGATGGAATTTTCTAAAAAAGCTGCAAAATTCTTTAACCAAGCTGAAATAGTGGAACTACACCATGATGGAAAAATGGATGCACCTTCCGGGACTGCTGTAAAAACAGCAGAAATGATATCTGAAAACAGAGATAAACCAGAAGCAAAGGCAAGTAGAAAGTTTATTGAAAACCTTGCAGGAGCTCGTGGTGCAGAATTTGATGATATTCATATTCACAGTGTGCGTTTACAAGGTTTAGTTGCCCACCAGGAAGTTATCTTTGGTGGAGAAGGACAGACTTTAAAAATTAGACATGATTCTATAGATCGGGAATCTTTTATGCCCGGCATAAAACTTGCTGTTAATAATATTGATAAAATGGATGGTCTAGTTTACGGTTTAGAAAAAATAATGGATATCTAACAAGATTTTTAAAGGAGGGGCACTCTAAATGAAAAGATATAATATAGCAGTTGTTGGAGCAACTGGTGCTGTTGGTACAGAAATGCTAAAAGTACTAGAAGAATACAATTTACCAATTGATAATTTAAAAGTAATAGCTTCTCCCCGTTCCAAAGGTAAAGAAATTACTTTTAAAGATCAAAAATATACAATAGAAACCATAGAAAAAGGTACTTTTGAAGATGTTGATATTGCATTATTTAGTATAGGTAGTTCAAATTCTTTAAAATATGTTCCACAAGCAGTATATGAAGGGGCTTTAGTTATTGATAACAGTAATGCATATCGAATGGATGATGATGTTCCTTTAATTGTACCAGAAATAAATCCTGAATTTATCAAAGAACACAATGGTATAATAGCTAATCCAAACTGTTCCACAATTCAGATGGTAATGGCTTTAAATCCGATAAGGAAAAAACATGTAATAAATAAGATAATTGTTAGTACTTATCAAGCAGTTTCAGGAACAGGTCAAAAAGCTGTAAATGAGCTTAGAAAACAAAGTCAAGACTATCTAAATAATGATGAAGTGAAAACAGAAGTATACCCTAACCAGATTGCATTTAATGCAATTCCATTAATTGACAAAGTTAATGATAATGGATATACTGAGGAAGAATTAAAATTAAATCGTGAAACTCAAAAGATTTTTAATAATAAAGAAATCAAGGTAACTGCTACTGCTGTAAGAATACCAGTTTTTTATGGTCACAGTGAAAGCATTCACCTGGAATTTGATATACCTGTAGATTTAGAAGAAATTAGTTACCTATTATCAAATGACGATAATATTAAACTTATTGATAACCCAGCTGAAAATGAATATCCTACACCACTTATGTCAGAAGAAACAGATCAAATTCTTGTTGGTCGTTTAAGACAAGATCTTAACAATGAAAAAGCTTTAGAAATGTGGGTTGTAGGTAATAATATAAGAAAAGGCGCAGCTTTAAATGCAGTTCAAATTGCAGATTATGTAATAAAAAATAATGTTATTGATGGAGGTCAATAATGTCTATAGTTGTTTTAAAATTCGGTGGAACCTCTTTAAAAAATGAAGAATCCCGTAATGCGGCAGTAGATAGAATTGAAGCTTCTCTTAATAAGGGAAATAAACCTGTAGTAATAGTTTCAGCTATCGGAAGAAAAGGTTCTGCCTATGCTACCGATACATTAATTGAGATGGCTAAAAATACATTTTCTGAATTAGCTAATCGAGAGAAAGACTTAATTATGTCCTGTGGTGAAATAATTTCTTCAGTCATAATGGTTCAACATTTAAAGAAAAATGGAATAAATGCAAAGGCTTTGACTGGAGCTCAGGCTGGAATTTTAACTGATGAAAATTATTGTAATTCAGATGTTTTAAATATCAATCCGGAAAATATATTACGTCTAATTAATGAAAATATGGTACCAGTAATAGCTGGTTTCCAGGGGATAAGTGAAAACGGTGAAATTACAACTTTAGGACGAGGTGGTAGTGATACTACAGCCTCAATAATTGCTGCTGGAATTTCTGCTGATAAAATAGAAATTTATACCGATGTAGAAGGTTTGCTTACCGGTGATCCTAACTTTATTGAAAAAGCAAAGTTTCTTGATAAAACTAATTATACTGAAGCATGTGAACTTGCTTATCAGGGGGCAGAGGTTATTCATCCTGCAGCAGCAGAAATAGCAATGAAAAATAAAATACCAATTGAAGTTAAATCTACTTTTAATAACAAAGAAGGTACTATTATAGATAAACTTGGCGATAAAAAGAAATTGACTCCAATTACTGGTTTAGCAAGTCGAGAAGATATCTTTTATACTGAAATTAAAGCACATCAAGGTATAAATTACGATAACGGATTACAGATCTTTCAATTACTTGCAGATGCAGGTATAAGTGTTGACTTTATTAATATTAGAGAGTCTGTCATATCATTTGTTATTAACAACGATAAAAGAAACTTGACCGAAAAAATCATGAATAAAAATGGTTTTGATTTTGATATTTACCAAGAATATGTTAAAATCTCTATAGTAGGCGGGGGTATGACCGGCCAACCTGGTATTATGGCTAGAATTGTAAATACCCTTAATGAGGTTGGTATAAAGATTTATCAAACTACTGACTCTCATACAGTAATATCATGTTTAATTAAAGAAGAGGATAAAATAAAGGCTCTGAACGCCCTTCATGATGCCTTTAATTTAAATACAATTGGAGGTTAAATAATATGTATGAAAGTTTTGGTAACTTATTAACTGCAATGGTTACTCCTTTTGATGAAAATCTAGAGGTTAACTATGAAAAGGTAAAAGAATTATCTAATAAGCTTGTAGAAGAGGGAAACGATGGTTTAGTAGTTCTCGGCACTACAGGTGAAGTTCCAACACTAAGTTCTGAAGAAAAGCTAGAAATTTTAAGAACTGTTGTAAATAAAGTAGGAGACAGAGCGAATGTTATAGCTGGTACTGGTTCTTATTCTACTTCAGAAAGCATAAAGCTTTCTCAAGAAGCAGAAAAAATTGGTGTGGATGGAATAATGCTAGTTGTTCCATATTATAATAAGCCACCTCAGTATGCTTTATATAACCATTTTAAAGAAGTAGCTGAAAGTGTAGACCTACCGGTTATGATTTATAATGTACCTTCAAGAACATCTCGTAACATAGAACCAGAAACTGTAAAAGAACTAGCAAAAATAAAGAATATTATTGCTATTAAAGAAGCAAGCGGTGACTTAGGGCAGGTAGCCGAATTAAGTTTGATTGAAAAAGAAGACTTCTATATTTACAGTGGTGATGATATGCTAACACTTCCTTTAATGTCACTTGGAGGAGAAGGAGTAGTTAGTGTAGCAGGACATGTAGCAGCAAAAGAAATAAAAGAAATGATCACACAGTTTAAAAATGGTAATCCTGAAAAAGCAAAGGAATTAAACAGAAAATTAATTCCTGTATATAATGCTATATTTATTGATACGAATCCAATTCCGGTTAAAGAAGCATTAAAGATAACTGGCTTTGATCCAGGAGATCCAAGACCACCGTTATATAAATTAAAGACAGACAAAAAAGAAAAATTAGCCAAAGTACTAAAAGAAGCTGGATTAGTATAATTAGATATTATTTAATTAAAATATGTAATATACACAGCTCTTTAATATAGTACAAATTAACTACTTATGGAGGTGAATGATTTGGCTAAAGAAACAAATTCCGATATTACCATCACGCCGTTAGGCGGAGTTGGCGAAATTGGTAAGAATATGATGTTATTTGAAATGGACGATGAAATGATAATCATCGACTCAGGTGTAAAATTCCCTGAAGATGATTTGTTAGGTATAGATTTGGTAATTCCAGATTTTACTTATGTTATGGAAAACAAAGACAAGGTTAAAGCAATAGTTTTAACACATGGACACTTAGACCATATAGGAGCACTACCTTATTTATTAAAAGAACTTGATGTTCCTGTTTATGGTACGAAATTAACTCTTGGATTATTACAGGGAAATTTAAAGGAACACAATTTACAAGGAAAAAGAAAATTAAAGATTGTTACCCCTGGAAAATCCTATAAGATAGGTTCAAGAGATATAGAATTTATTAGAATGAATCACAGTATTGCAGATACTTGTGCATTAGCTATCCATACCCCAGAAGGGCCTATTGTATATGCTAGTGACTTTAAATTTGATCAAACTCCAATTGATGGAGAAGTGGCAGATTTTCACAAGTTAGCTGAACTTGGTGATTCTGAACCAGGTGTTTTAGCACTATTTTCAGACAGTACAAATGCAGAACGAAAAGGTTATACCCTTTCAGAAAAAGTTGTTGGCGGAACAATAGATGATATTTTCCGTGAAACTAGAGATAGAATAGTTGTTGCAACTTTTGCTTCAAATATTCATAGGGTACAACAAATTGCAGATGCGGCAATGAAATATAATAGAAAAATTGCTTTAACAGGTAGAAGTATGATTGAAAATGTTAAAACTGCCCGGGAATTAGGTTATTTAACAATTCCTGAAGATGTTATTATTGATACAAGGGATATTAGTAACCTTCCTAACGACCAGGTAGTATTATTAACTACTGGTAGTCAAGGAGAACCGATGGCAGCGTTAACTAGAATGGCCAGAGGAGACCATTATCACATTAATATTAAAGAAGATGATACTGTGGTAATTTCTGCTCGTGCAATACCTGGAAACGAAAAAGTAATTGGACAAACAATTAATCAATTGTTTGAAAGAGGAGCAAATGTAATATATGAAGATCTTTCTGGGGTTCATGTTTCCGGACATGCTAGCCAGGAAGAATTAAAACTTATGATGAATTTAACAAAACCAAAGTATTTTATACCTACTCATGGTGAATATAGACATATGCATAAACACGCTGAACTAGCTGAAAAGGTAGGTATTCCAAAAGATAATATTTACATTGCTGAAATAGGGGATGTAATTAAATTTGGTCCTGAAAAGATAGAAAAGAAAAATAATATTACTGCTGGTGACGTACTTGTAGACGGACTAGGTGTAGGAGATGTAGGAAACATTGTTCTGCGCGATAGAAAGATGTTATCAGAACATGGTATATTAATTGTTGTAGTAACAATTGATAAAAATGGTAATATTATAGCCGGTCCAGATATTATTACTAGAGGTTTTGTATATATACGTGAATCTGAAAAGCTGATCTCTGATGCACAAGAAAGAGTGAGAGAAAAGTTAAGAGAAATTGAAGAAAAAGGTGAAACTGAATGGTCAGTATGGAAATCTACCATTAAAGATTCCTTAAATAATTATATATACAGCAGAATTCATAGAAAACCCATGATAATGCCAATAATTATGGAAATATAAATAAACAAAGCATAAAGGGATGGGTTATTAAAATAACTCATCCTTTTTAATACATATGATGGAGGAAAACAATGGAAATTATTAAAATTGTTATATTAGGTATAGTACAGGGACTCACTGAGTTTTTACCGATTAGTAGTTCAGGCCATTTAGTTATCTTACAAAAATTATTTGCTATCAATGAAAACCAGCTTCTCATCTCAGTTTTACTACACTTCGGTACTTTAATCCCAGTTTTAATAGTCTTTAGAAAAGATATTTTTGAAATACTTTCTTTTAAAAAAAATAAAAGGCATTTTATCTTCTTAATAATTATAGCTTCAATTCCTACAGCTTTAATTGGGATATTTTTTGAAGATTTCTTCGAAAATCTATTTTCTTCAACAATAAGTACTGCTTTCATGTTAATTGTTACAGGATTTATCTTACTATTAGGTGATAGATTAGCTAATTATGATAGTACAATTACAAAATTCAAATGGTTAAATGCAATTATAGTTGGACTTGCTCAAGGGATTGCCATTATACCAGGAATCTCAAGATCTGGAAGTACAATTACAGCTTCACTAATTCAAGGTTTAAAAAAAGAAGATGCTGCTCGTTTTTCCTTTATACTTTCAATTCCAGTAATAGGTGGGGCAGGACTTCTCGAAGTTAGTGATGCTATTAATATAGGTGTTAACAATTTTAATATAACTGCAATGATCTTAGGTGTTTTAAGTGCAATTATTTCAGGTTATATTGCAATTAAATATTTTATCTATATTCTAAAAAAACAAAAATTAATATATTTTTCATATTACTGTTGGATTTTGGGAACAATCATATTAATATATGAAGGATTATATTAAATGTTATTGAATATATATAGTTGAGGTGAAAGTTTTGTCTAAGAAGAAAAAAAAAGGAGATATTAAAATAGAAAAGAGAAAAAATGAGATATTAGGCATTATGCTGACAGCATTTAGCCTATTTTTCTTAATAACCATCTATTTTGGTTATACCAGTATGCTAGGGGATAGAATAGTTGAAATTTTCCGGTCACTTATCGGAGAAGGTATCTATATTCTTCCATTTATGTTATTTTTATGGGGAGTCTTTTTGATAAGAAATAAAACACTTAAATTTAATTTAAAAGTTTTTGGCTTTTTATTACTATTCATAACTACTATTTCCTTTATACATTTATATAATTATCCTCAAATAACAGAAAATTATTTCTTTGTAAGTGAAGGTGGTGGAATAATAGGAGCCACATTAAGCTGGCTTTTAATCCAAGGGCTAGGAAAAATTGGATCCTACATAATATTATCAGCTCTTTTATTAATCGGTTTTTTATTATGGACCGATATATTATTACATTCTTTTTTCACAAAATTAAAATTAAAAATTGTTGAAAAATTTAACAGATTTAAAGATAAAATAGTAAAAATATACGATAGTATTTTTGAAGAAAAAAACAAAGAATTAAACTATCAAGAAAATGATAATTCGACTAAAAATACTACAAAAAGTAAGAAAAAAGTGAAAAAGAAAAAGAAATCAAATAAATCTAAAAAGAAAACTAAAAAATCAAAAGAAAAAACAGATAAAGAAAGTTTACAAGAATTTGAAATTAAAGATAAAACAGCAAAAACACAAGAAGGTAAATCATTAGATGGTTTTAAATTACCATCCTTAAAATTGTTAGAGGTTTCAGATAGAAATAAGATAACATTAGAAAATAAAAGTGAGCTCTTAGAAGAAACCCTTGCAAGTTTTGGTGTGGAAGCTGAAGTCAAAGAAGTAAGCCATGGACCTACAATTACTAGATATGAAGTACAACCTGCAACTGGTGTAAAAGTTAGTAAGATTGTTAACCTTGCAGATGATATTTCATTAGCTTTAGCAGCACCTGATGTAAGGATTGAAGCTCCTATTCCAGGCAAATCTGCAGTAGGTATTGAGGTTCCTCATCAAAATAATTTATTAGTTAGATTAGGAGACATTATATCTACCGATAAGTTCCAGTCAGCGGAAAGCAAGTTAACTCTTGCTTTAGGGCGAGGAATAGAAGGAGATCCTATAGTAACAGATCTTGCGAAAATGCCTCACCTATTGATTGCAGGAGCAACTGGTTCTGGTAAAAGTGTTTGTATGGGTAGTATAATAACAAGTATATTATATAAAGCAAGTCCGAAAGAAGTAAAAATGATCTTGATTGATCCTAAAAAAGTTGAATTAATTAACTTTGAGGGTTTACCTCATCTTTTTTCACCAGTGGTTACTGATCCTGAAAAAGCATCTAATGTTTTAAAATATGTTGTTCAGGAAATGGAAAAAAGATATGAATTGTTCTCTGAAAACAGAACAAATAGTATCGAAACCTATAATTCCAAGGTGGAAAAAGAAGAGGATAAATTACCATATATTGTAGTGATAATAGATGAATTATCAGATCTTATGATGGTTGCTGCAAATGAAGTTGAAGATAATATCTGTCGCCTAGCACAAATGTCTAGAGCAGCAGGTATACACTTGGTAGTTGCTACTCAGCGACCTTCAGTAGATGTTATCACTGGTTTAATTAAAGCAAATATCCCTAGTAGAATATCTTTTGCCGTATCATCACAGACAGATTCTAGGACAATACTAGATATGGGGGGTGCTGAAAAATTACTTGGTAATGGAGATATGCTCTTTTATCCAGTAGATTATAAAAAACCTGTGAGGATACAAGGGGGATTAATTACTAACGACGAAATTATTGATGTCGTGGAATTTTTAAAAGATCAAAAGGAAGAAGAACCTGAATTTGAAGTTAATTTAGATGAACTAAGCGAAGTTGAATTAAATAAACTAGGAGAAGATAAAGACGAATTATATGAAGATGCTGTAAAACTTGTGGTTCAATATCGCGCTTCCATTTCAATGCTCCAGAGACGTTTACATATCGGTCATTCTAGAGCAGCAAGATTAATTGATACAATGGAAGAAGAAGGTATTGTTGGACCTTATGCGGGTTCTAAACCACGCAAAGTATTAATTAATGAGGAAGACTTGGAAGAATACTTAGAAGATAATAATTAATATTTTAAGAAGGAGGATCGACAACTAATGGCAGCTAGCAATGAACTGGCAGTAGAAATGAAGGGAATCACTAAAAGATTTCCCGGGGTATTAGCCAATGATAATGTCGATTTTCATCTAAAACATGGTGAAATTCATGCTTTATTAGGTGAAAATGGTGCCGGGAAAACTACCTTAATGAACTGCTTATATGGATTTTTAGAAGCAGATGAAGGTGAAATTCTTATAAACGGTAAAAAAGTAGATGTAACTGATCCTAATGTTGCAATTGCTCACGGTATTGGGATGGTACATCAACACTTTATGCTAGTTCCTCCCTTTACAGTAACAGAAAATATCGTTTTAGGTGAGGAACCTAGTAAAAATAATATGATTGACTATAAGGAAGCACGAAAAGAAGTTGAAAGAATTTCCGAACAATATGGACTAGAAGTAGATCCTGATGCAAAAGTTCGTGATATATCTGTAGGTATGCAGCAGAGAGTTGAAATCTTAAAAGCACTTTACAGAGGTGCAGAAATACTTATCTTAGACGAACCGACAGCTGTATTAACACCTCAAGAAGTTGAAGAACTTGTCAGCATTATGGAAAGTTTAACAGATGAAGGTAAATCAATTATATTTATAACTCATAAATTGAAAGAAGTTAAAGCAATTGCTGACAGAGTAACAGTTATTAGAAGTGGTAAATGGATAGATACAATTGATACAGATTCCGCTACTACTAATGATTTAGCTAATATGATGGTTGGTAGAGAAGTAATATTAGAATTAGAAAAAGAAAAGGCTCAACCAGGAGAAGTTGTTTTAGAAGTTGAAGACTTATACGCCAAAAACAACAGAGATTTGATGGCTTTAAATGGTGCTACTTTTTCCGTTAGACGTGGTGAAATCTTGGGGATTGCTGGTGTTGACGGCAATGGTCAAACTGAATTAACGGAAGTTTTAACTGGATTAAGAAAAAAGGAAAGTGGTACAATTAAATTTAAAGGTAGAGAAATCACAAAGCCTCAAACTAAACGACTTTTTGAAGAAGGTATTTCTCATGTACCCGAAGATAGACAGAGAAGAGGCCTTGTAATGGACTTCTCGCTTTATGAAAACCTAATATTAGGTAGACATGATAGACAGCCTTATGCTAGTAAATATAAAATGAATTATACAACGGTTAAAAGTGAAGCAAGAAGATTGATTAAAGAATTTGATGTAAGAACTCCTAATGAAGTAGTAAAAGCAAAATCATTATCTGGTGGTAATCAACAGAAATTAATTATTGCCAGAGAATTTGATAGAGAACCAGATTTATTAGTTGCAGCACAACCTACAAGAGGTATCGATGTGGGAGCTATTGAATATATTCATGAAAAATTAGTAGAACAAAGAAATAATGATAAAGCAATATTATTATTATCATTAGAATTAGATGAAATTCTTTCTTTAAGTGATAGAGTTGCTGTAATATATGAAGGTGAAATTGTAGATATTCTTGATGTAGAAGATGCAACAGAAGAAAAACTCGGTCTATTGATGGCCGGAGCTAAAAGTGAAGAAGTGGAAGGAGGAAATGACGTTGGTAGATAAAGATATATCAGAAAAAAAAGCACAATATTTAAAATCAATGAAAATGATGGATTATCTTGTTCCAATCATTTCTGTAGTAGCTGGCCTTCTAGTCGGAGCTATATTTATGATAATAATTGGAGCTGACCCAATTGAAGCATATAAAGTTCTTTGGTCTTCTTCCTTCGGCAGTATGAGAGGTTTCAGTGAAATGTTAGTAAACACTATTCCATTAGTATTTACTGGTTTGGCAGTAGCTTTTGGTTTCCGTATTGGTTTATTTAATATTGGTGGTGATGGTCAATTTCTTATCTCTTATTTAGCAGCTGCTTATATAGGATTTATATTTCAACTACCAATGTATATTCATCTACCCTTTGCCATTCTAGCAGGTATATTGGCTGGTGGTATTTGGGGTGGATTCGCAGGATATCTAAAAGCTACACTAGGAGTACATGAAGTTATTACAACAATTATGATGAATTATATAGCACTTTATTTTGTAGGTTATATGGCCTCTGGACCTTTAAAAGCTCAAGGTGGGCTTCCAGCTACTCCAAAAATATTTGATTCCGCAAAACTACCAAGATTAATGACAGGACTAAGGTTACATTATGGTGTGTTTTTAGCTATTGCTGCAGCTATCTTAGTTTATTATATATTATGGAAAACACCATTAGGTTATGAAATAAGAGCAACTGGTGAAAATTCAGATGCAGCTGAATTTGGTGGAATTAATGTAGCAAGAAATATGATGTTAGCTATGTTTATCAGTGGAGCCTTAGCTGGTTTAGCTGGTACAAGTCAGGCTCTAGGTTTAGAATATAGAGCTTATCAACCATTTGGCTTTATCGGATATGGTTTTACAGGTATTGCTGTAGCCCTGGTCGGTAAAAGTCATCCCCTCGGAGTAGTACTAGGTGCACTATTATTTGGTGTTTTATCACGAGGAGCTATGATGATGCAGAGTATGGTTGGTGTCCCCAAAGAAGTTGTAGAAATAATCCAGGCTATTATAATAATATTTGTTGCTTCAGAATATATATTTAAGTATTTAGCAAGAAAATGGCGCGAGAGAAAGGGGGATGTTGTAGATGCTAGCTAGTTTAGCAGCACTATTCAGTACTACATTAAGAATGGCTACTCCCTTAATATTAGCTTCATTGGGCGGTATGTTTTCTGAAAGTTCAGGTGTAATCAATATTGCCCTGGAAGGAATTATGTTAATTGGTGCCTTTACAGCGATGGCTATGACCTACTTTACAGGTAATCCTTGGATAGGTGTATTAGCTGCAGTTATTGTTGGTATGCTGGTTGCTTTAGTTCATGCTATAGCATCTATTACTTTTAGAGCAGACCAGATTGTAACTGCTACAGCTATTAATATATTTGCCACTGGAATTACTGGTTTCTTACTTAGACTAATATTTGGTGATGCTGGTCAATCTCCTAGTGTCCAAGATGTTGGTACATGGACATTACCATTTATCCATAAAATACCCTTTGTTGGTAGAGTTATAGGAGAACAAATTCCATTTGTATATATAGCATTAATTTTAGTAGCAATTTCATATTGGGTGTTATTTAAAACACCATTTGGTTTAAGACTAAGATCTGTTGGTGAACATCCTGCAGCAGCTGATAGTGTCGGAATTAATGTATTTAAAATGAGATATATAGCTGTTGTTATGAGTGGTTTCTTTGCAGGTCTTGCTGGTGCTAGTCTTTCAGTTGGACTATTAGACTTATTTGTTAAAAACATGTCCTCAGGCCGTGGTTTTATTGCTTTAGCAGCAATGATCTTTGGTAAATGGACACCTCATGGTGCATTATTAGCAGCCTTACTATTTGGTTTTGCTGATGCACTGCAAATGTTAGCACAAACTTTAGGTTTAACATTTGTTCCAAGACAGTTCTTGCTTATGGCTCCCTATATTTTAACCATTCTTGCTTTAGCGGGTGTAGTTGGACGTTCAACACCTCCTGCAGCAGATGGAGAGCCGTATATTAAAGAAGAAGTATAAGTTAATAAAAATATATCAGGGGCTTTTATGCCCCTGATAATAATCATATTAGAAGGGAGGCATATCCGTAGATGGCCATAGGTAATAAGTTAAAGAAAGCCAGAAAGTCAATGGGATTAACTCTTGATGACATAAAAAATAAATCAAAAATCAAAAAAAGTTATTTAGAAGCTCTAGAAAATGATAATTTTGAAAAGCTTCCCGGAGAGGTTTATACAAAAGTTTATATACGCGGGTATGCTAAAATAGTAGGTTTAGATCCAAAAAAAGTTTTATCCGAATATGAAAGACAAAAAAATAATGATAAAAATATAAAAGGTAAAAATAAAAATGAAAATAAGAAGAAAAGTAACGGAAAACAAAATAGTTTTTTAAATAAAGATACAATTTTAAAAGGATTATTAGGTATTATTTTGATTTTGATTATTGTTCTTTTAAGTTATAATATATTTTTTAGAACAGATCAAAGTCAAAATAATACTGCAAACAATAATCAAAATACAGAAGTAGTTCAAGAGGATAAAACGAATGAAAATAATAGTAATGAAGATTCTAATGGTGAAAGTAACACTGCAGAAATATCTGATGAAGAATTAGAAACTGATTTAAATAATATTGAAAATAATAATGATCAAAATGTCACTAGCTCTAATGAAAAAAACACTACAGAACAAAGTGATAGTAATAATAATGGAGATAACAATAATCAAGAACAAAAACCATTGATGAAAGATAAATCTAAAGAAATTAAAATAATTGCTTCTGATAAAAGCTGGTTACAGGTAAATGTTGATGGAGAGCTTAAATTCCAGGGATTTATTAACGAAGATGAAACAATGACACATAGTGGTAATGAAACTATTAGACTAAAAATAGGTAATGGAATAGCTGTTAAAGTTGAATTTGACGGAGAAAAGCTAGGACCATTTGGTCAAAGAGGAGAAGTAATAATAAAAGAATTTGATATTTAATATTATAAGGAAATTTCATATAAATAAGCCTTGAGTTAACAGCATTGAAAACAATATAAAAAAGGCTTCACCCCATTTTTTGTTGAATATAGTTAATAGGCAAAAACAAAATAACCACAAAAAGAGAGGTGAAACCTATTAA
>JAIPEX010000045.1 GCA_021736945.1 Halanaerobiales bacterium
ATTCCTCCTCTAAGGTGAAAACCTCAGCTGGAGGATAATTTACATAAAAGTTCTTTTTATTCCCTACGCCTGTATTATCAGGATCAGGTTTAAGGGTCGATGTTTTAAAAACATCCTCTCAGCTAAAGCTCCCCTGATATTTAATTATTTGCTTCTTACTTTAATACTATTCAACATAATAATATAAAATCCTGCCTGGAAATTTGATTTTTTAAAAAAATATTTTGTTATCATTTTTCCCAAATCATTTCCGATAATTATTTATTTTGATAAAAATGTAAAAAGAAACCAAAAGGAATTATAGAATTGATATTGAACTTAAGTTTAACACCAAATCTCCAAAATCAGGGGGGTAACCCCCTATGAACCCTGTCATAATAGGGTCGGGGTTCATAAAAAATTTATAATCGTAGTGCCAAAGAAACGTTTGTTTGTGCTATTAATTCTTGACTTGACAGTTTTAGTGTGGTATAATTAGTAATGTCAAGGAGGTGTTTACCTCATGTTTGTTCGCACTAAAACTGTTAAATCCGGTGGTAAAACATATAAGTACTATCAACTGGTGGAAAGTTACCGTCAAAACGGTAAGCCTAAGCAAAAAGTACTGATGACTTTAGGTCGTGTTGAAGACTTTGATAAGTCTCAGGTTGATGATATTGTTTCAGCCCTTGAAGGTTATACTGATAAAATTGAAGTTTTAGAGTCTATTGATGATTGTCATCATGAATGGTGCAAAAATTATGGCGATGTTTTTGTGATGGAAAAATTATGGGCTGAATTAAAACTTGATCAAATTTTAAATACTCTCCTCCAACAGCATGAATATGAGTTTGATGTAATTAGTGCTCTTAAGGCTATGGTTTTTAACCGTGCAATTAATGCTTTAAGTAAACTTTCCACCTATGACTGGTTACAAAATGATGTTTATTTCCCTGCGGCAGATAACCTGGACCTTCATCATCTTTACCGGGGACTTGATTTTTTAATTGAACATAAAGATGAGATTGAAGCTAAAATTTACGATAATCTCAAAAATCTTTTCTCCCTTGATGTTACTGTTGTCTTCTATGATTGTAGTCTTGTTGACATGTACGGTGAGAGTTCTAATCTAATTCAGTATAGCCGTAAAGGTAAAACTCAATTTCTGCTATCTTTTGTTTTAAGCCGGGATGGTCTGCCTATTAGTCATGAAGTTTTACCGGGTAATATTGCCGATATCAGTACAGTTATTAAGGCTATGAATAAGCTTAAGGAACGTTTTTCTGTTGGTCGTTGTATTTTTGTTGGTGACCGTGGTATGGTCAGTCAAGAGAAATTAGAACAACTTGAAAATATGAACTATGATTACATTGTCGGTGTCCGTCTTAACCAGTGGAAAGAAGTTAAAGAACAGGTTCTTACTACCCCTGGTCGTTATACTAAAGTTAAAGATAATATGCAGGTTAAAGAGGCTTATGTCAACGACAAACGTTATTTGATTTGTTATAATCCTTATCAGGCTCAAAAAGATAAAGAGACCAGAGAAGCTGTGGTGGAATATTTGCAAGCAGAAATTACTGATCTTAATCCCGATACTAAAAAAGCAGCTGCTCTTTATGGTCATCGGTATAAGGGTCGTTATTTACGTAAATTAAAAGATGGTACCCTCAAGATTGACCGGATGCAAATTCGGGAGGATGAAAAGTATGATGGTAAATATATCCTTCTTACCAGTGATGAGGACCTGGAAAAGGAAGAGATAGCTACTACTTTCAAAAGGTTAACTCGAATTGAACGTTCTTTCCGCTCTCTAAAGAGTCTGCATGACCTTGAGCCTGTTTTTCACTCTGTCGACAGAAGGATTAAAGCTCACGTGTTTGTCTGTATTCTGGCTCATCTTCTGGAACGTTTACTGGAGCAGAAGATGGAAACAGAAGACTTAGAAATTACTGCTGCTGAAGCTATAAAAAGGCTCGGTAGAATGAAAGTTACCAAAACTAAACTTAAGGATAAAGAGTATTTAATTCGAACTGATAGTACATCTGAGATCAATGAAATATTTAAGGCTTTACATTATCAACCTCCTTCTCGGGTGGAAATTATTTCTTAGGGGATGTGATGCCAAAAATTTGGAGTAGTATGTCTAAATCGCTTAAATATCAGGGATTATTGGCACCACTGGTGTCAAAGTTAAGATTGTATCAAAAGGTGATTTAAAATAATTTTAGTAGGCCATTAGCTCAATCGGCAGAGCACCTGACTCTTAATCAGGGGGCTCAGGGTTCGAGTTCCTGGTGGCCTACATTTTTTTATGTCAAGGATTATAATTGTTTTTTGTTTTCTATAAAAATTAAATTTACTGCAATGTTACTGCAATATATAAACCGGGATAATACCCGGTTTTTTTATTAATCTATAATTTACATATTTTGCAGGAAAATAATATAAAATCTAGAAAATAAGTTAATATAAGAGTATTCATATATATATAGATATAAAAGAAGAGAATTAATAATGTCCAAGGAAATAGAAGCAAACATGGCATTAACGATTGCTAATCTTATTGGGGCATGGAATGATAAGAAAAGTGCTGATATTAAGGTACTTCGTAAACTTGTTAATGAAGATTTTAATTCTTGGCTTTCCAAGATAAGGGAGATATTGCAAGAGCCAGAAAGGCCCATAGATTTAAAAAATGGAAATGGCGAATTAATGAAAGAAAAAATTTATGGCATTTTTTAAGTCTAAGAATTTTTGATGATAATTTAGATAAGTTTAAACAATGTGCTATAACGGTTTTAACAGAACATGATCCTAAATTTGAATTACCTTCAGAAAAAAGATATACTGCAGGAATTTATAAAAAAACTATGAAATATTCCTCTGAAATTCGGAAGGGGGTGGCAGAAAGTTTAGCATTTTTTGGTAGTTATTCAGATAATTTGATAAATTGTACAGACAATAAACCAGAAAATATTGTAAATTCTACTGTCCGTGAAATACTGAGTGATGCTAATTGGGAACTTTGGGGAAGTTTAGATACTATACTTCCAATTCTGGCAGAAGCAGCACCCAAAGAGTTTTTAAAAATTGTTGAAAATACATTACAACAAACTTTCCGGGAAGCTTGCCGGATTGAGGCAGGTATTTAGAAAGATACCTGTATATTGTTTTTTTATTTACCATAAATTACAAGTACATTATATTTTTCTGCTTAGATATATATTTGTGTTCATTTTATGTACATAATTTAGGGCTCAAAATAGGGAGTTTTTGTGGTCAAACTATTATGATTTTTTTTCGATTGCTTTTTCTATACACTTATAAAGGGGGTTAATATTTATTACTGATTTTATTGATGCATTTAAAAGTTCATCTTTATTTATAGAATTCCAATTTAAAATATAACTACTATTTAAAGCTAAACATCTTATGAATTCTCTTATAGTTCGACCATTTCCATCTCTAAAAGGATGAATTATATTTAATTCAGCCATGTAATAAGAAATTCTTTGTGCAAATTGAGTTATATTCTTTGTTCCTTTTAAATAGTTTTCCTTTTTTAGTTCTTTAAATAATTGGTTTGCTTTTGATTCAATAAACTCAGATTTAGCAAATAAAGTATTTCCTTTAATTATATCTTCTTCTCTTATTTTACCGGCAAATTCATATAAATCTTGGAAAATATAATGATGAATGTTTTTTAAATGCTGTAAATCATAATTTCCTGATAATGGTTCAGCTTGTAATTCTAATAACCTTTGAGCCGAGTAAAGAGAATTTGCTTTTCTTAGTAGTTCTTCATCTTTTATATCTAATTTGTTGATTAAAATGTTTGTTCCAGGATAACAATATTTAGAATTATCGGAACCATATTTAAAAGAATTTGTCAATGTGTTATCATCCTTTTTTTGATTTGATCAGTAATATTTTTTATAATTTCTTTACTACTCATTTGTCCATTTAAATATTTTTTACCATATTCAATGTTTATTTTATTTATGTTTAAATCTTCAACAGCAAGAGTGGCCTGAACATTTTCTATTATTTTATCTATTTCTTTATCAGTCATCAGTTTCATGTAAATCATTCCCTTTTAATTAATTTTACTTCTTTCTATAATCATTATATAAGAAAAAAGATGTTCAGTCAAAATTCACAAAATTATTATTCTGATGGTAATATCAAAGCAAGGTGAACTTCGTATAATATTATAGGATTGTATCTGAAGTTTGGCAAAAAAAAATAGTAATTGAGATATCTTCTGATATTTTATTTATAGTCAGATATTTTCTTTTATCCCTGTTAGTGAAAATTTCAGATACAATTTGTTGAACGAAACCGTAAGTTTTAGCTAATGGAGTTTCAATGACTGTATTACTATTTTCTGGAAAGTTTTTGGTGGTTTGTCTATGGGGTTTCTATAATTTTTCGCATGATTTAAAATATAAATATATAAAATAAAAAATGAGGACATTTGTCCGGTCTTTAACAGTAAAAATAGTCCACATTTAGTATAATTACATTGGTTTTCCCCATATATTTGATACAAAAAATGTAGAATGAGGTAGGGGAGGACAAATGTCCTAATATTAAATTAGTTAAAAATCAAAAAAGAATATTTTTATTTTATAGCAAGAATTATATTGATTCCCCGACATTTTACCGACAAAAACTTGTATAAATGCCGGGAAACCTGCAAAATCTAAATTTTTATTAACCCTCATAATCCTTGTTATATTAGGAGTTGATGGAATTTTACTAAAATCAAAAAAACAAGCTTTCTGGACTTGAAATTCGGTGAAATATTTATATTTCTTATTAATCTTATTAAGTGCTGCTAAAGTGCCAAAGGTTACTGGAAACTGTAAAAATATACAAATACAGGGATTTTAGTTATATTGCTAAAATCCCTGATATAACAAGAATTAAGTGGAATTACAGGAAATTAAAAAAACTGGTGTATTGGGCTGCAAATCCTTTATCGACGGTTCAAATCCGTCTACTGCCTCCATCTAATATAATTAATATAGCAGCCTTTATGATTGCTTTTATTTTGGATAAGAAAATTGAAGGTAGGGTTATTTTTTAATTTAATTGATAGTTAGCTTAATGTTTTTTACACTACTGTATCTAGGGTTTTGTCCTGGGTGCGGTTTTTGTTTTAGCAGGAAATTATTATTTTATAGCGAATAACATCTATATAAGGAGATGATGGATTTGAAAAAGAAAATATTTGTATTGAGCATATTATTAATTTTTGTGTTATCATTTACGGTTTCTGCGTCAGCCCAATGGGATACTTTTGTTTCAAAGGATGAAATGACTGAAGAAGAAACATGGTATGCTACTTCACCGTATGTAGCACCGACAGAAACAATGGGTTTCCCTTATCATAATGTAGAAGCAAGTTTACTTGTAGGCTATAATGGTAAAAGTGAATGGGTCTATATTGTATTTTCTGAAGCTCCGAACATAATAGATGACGAAACCAAAGATGGGTACAACCTTATTTACACAAGAATTAAATGGGATGATGAAATAGAGAATGTAAAGTTAACTCAAGATTGGGGGTCTAAATTTATTCATTTCAGGAGTGATGAAACCATCATTTCTAATATTATGAAATCAAATACTGTATTGCTTGAACTGGATTGGTATGGCGAAGGAGAAGTTTATTTCCGTTTCCCACTGGAGGGTTCTGCGGATGCGATTAGCAAAATACATAGTGCTTTCGAGGATTAATAATTATGGCAGGTCGTATCTGCAACTATTTTAAAAATGGCAATTAATACTCGAAATGGTATACATGTTAGTAAATAGTTACATAATGTTTATTAAATATAATAATTCTTTTAAAATAACAATATAACTCCGTATAACAAAGGTTATTATAAATTTTTATAGAATTAATAATTAAAAGACTGGTAAAGAAATGTGTATCAATCATAATAGTAGTTTTCTTCACTATTGCATTTATAACAGGAATAAACTTTACTGTTAATTCTTCTAAAGTAGAGAAATAAAAAAAATAATACAGCGGAGGTACCTTAATGGATAATATACAAACATTAAAAGTAGCTACAAAATCCAATCCTAATTCAGTTGCAGGGGCCCTGGCAGGAGCTATAAGAGAAGAGGGGAAAGCTGAAATGCAGGCAATTGGGGCGGGAGCTGTTAACCAGGCCATCAAAGCGATGGCTATTGCCCGAAGGTTTGTGGCTCCAGGTGGACTTGATCTTATTTGTATCCCTGCCTTCATAGATATTGAAATTGATGGCGAAGAAAGGACGGCAATAAAAATTATTGTGGAGTCCCTTTAAGGGAAAAAGTACTTCCCGACCAGAAAAAAGAAAATGAAAAACCAGGGGTCTTCTTTAAATATTTACGAGGCTTTAAAAAGTTTTCGCAGGAGGTGAAACCCATGGCTAAACTAACAAGCTTTCTCTATAAGATGGCCAGGGAAAACAATGATGTAGAAAAATTATCAAGCGGTAATCCTAAAAAAATTGCTAATAGGGCTAAAAATAAGGTTATTGGAAGAAGTATTATGAAAAAATTAATGAAATAGGAGGCCAATAATGGAAAAAATTCTTGATGAAAAATGAACTTCTAAGGAGCGGGCAGAAGAGTTAAAAAGTAGAATTGATGAATATTTGGAAGCTAGAAAAGAAATTGTGTTTGCTGATAATATTGAGAAAGATTTTATCAAAAACAGAGATCATATTTTAGAAGTGCTCAAAGCTGATTTAAGTGACTGGAATAACTGGCACTGGCAGCTACAGAACAGAATTGATTCGGTAGAATTGTTGCAGAAAATATTTGATATAACTGAGTTAGAAGCAGCTGAGATAAAGGAAGTAGAGCAGAAATATCGTTGGGCTGTTTCTCCCTATTTTCTGGCTCTAATTGATTGGAAAGATAAAGATTGTCCAATTCGCAAGCAGGTAATACCTACACTGGCTGAACTAGAAGATCAGGACAGTTTAGCTGACCCAATGGCAGAAAAACTTACTAATCCGGCTGGAGCTATCACAAGGCGTTATCCTGATCGTTTGATTATTAATTTAAGCAATGTCTGTGCATCTTTTTGTCGTCACTGTCAGAGAAGGCGAGCTATTGGTCAGGTAGATCGGCACTGCAGTAAAAAGAAGGTTGAAGAGAGCATTGATTATATTAGAAAAAATGAAGAAATCAGAGATGTTTTATTGACTGGTGGTGATCCTTTAACTATAGAAAATAAGAGATTAGAGGAGATATTAAGCAGTCTAAGAGAAATTGAGCATGTAGAAATCATAAGAATCGGGAGCAGAGTTCCGATTACAATGCCTCAGCGAATTACAGATAAATTAATTTCTATGCTTGAAAAATTTCATCCTCTTTATATTAATTTTCAGATAAACCATCCAAAAGAATTATCTAAATCAGCCTCTAAAGCGATTTTAAAACTTGCTGATGCGGGAATTCCACTAGGTAATCAGGCAGTTTTATTAAAAGGAATTAATGATAATCCACATCTCATGAAAGCTCTAAATCAAGAATTGTTGAAAGTTAGAGTTAAACCTTATTATATATTTCACGCTAAAAGAGTTATTGGAACAGGGCATTTTCGAACTTCAGTAGATGCAGGGATTGAGATTATGGAATATCTTCGTGGTTATACTTCTGGAATGGCCATCCCTCAGTTTATCGTCAATGCTCCTTTAGGTCTTGGTAAGACTCCAATTAATCCTCAGTATATTATTTCTAGAGGCCCTGATTATCTAGTTTTAAGAACCTGGGAGGGTAAGGTAGTAAAATATAAAGATCGGTAAATTAAGATGAAATAATCGAAGTGGTAACTATAATTTTGACAAAAGCAGACACAGGTGAACTTGAAAAAAGTTATAAGAAAAAATATTATTGCCTTTTATAGAGAGTAACTGGGAAGAAAGAAAAAAAGAAGTTATGAAAAAAAGGATCCCTTCATTATTTAAGGAAAGTGAAGTTAAAAATGAAGAAATTAGCCCCGATAAAGAGGAAGAATTAGAAAGAGAAGAACATGAAAAATTTGAGGAGAGACAGAAAAAATGGTTAATACCGTTAAGAAATCCTATAAGTCAGATATTTAATTCAGTTAAATAGTAAAACAAAAAAAGGGCTAACTTCATAATACAAAAAAGACTGACTGATAAAAGTAACAAAAACTAAACATTATTATACACAAAAAAAGAGTTGGTTAAAATAGAATAGGATGTATTAGTAATATAAACCGTGTTATGTAATTATCAGTTGTATAAAATATATTTCTGTTCTTTTTATTTGAAATACATTTAAGGACAGATTATCTTATCATAATACAGGAAAATGTTATTATATCAAGAATTATAGTATTAGAATCTATAAAGGGAGAGTGGTTTTAATGACTAAAACAGAATTGATTGATGAGGTAAGGGAAAAGACGGATCTCACGAAAAAGGATACTGGCAAAATAATTAATGCTGCCCTGGAAGCTATTATGGATTATTTGGGAAGGGAAGCAAAAAAGCCGGAAGAGGATAGGGATAAGGTACAAATTGTGGGTTTTGGTAGCTTTGAAGTAAATAATAGGGCAAAAAGAAAGGGTAGAAACCCGCAGACGGGTGAGGAGATTACTATTCCTGAAAGGAAGGTCCCCGTTTTTAGAAAAGGAAAAACATTTAAAGAAGCTGTAGATAAAGACGTCTGAAAAACAGGATAAACTAATAAATAAAGCCCGCAAGAGCGAAGATAAAGTGAAAATATATCTAATATTTGAAAATCCACTGGAGGGAAGATAGAAGGGTTTGATAACTTTGTAGTTATTTTGCAGGTTAAAGGAAAAAAGAATATGATTTATAAACATGCTATTTCTACTGTCATCTTTTAATATAAAAAGAGGAGGGAAAGATTAATATGACGCAAAAAGGAACTGTTAAGCGGTTTAATGCTGAGAAGGGTTACGGCTTTATTGAAAGAGAAGGAGAGGAAGAGGATGTATTTGTTCATTATTCAGAAATTCAAGGGGAAGGTTTTAAGAGTTTAGAAGAAGGGCAGGAAGTAGAATTTGAAGTAAAAGAAACTGAAAAAGGGTTCCAGGCAGTAGATGTTGTTGAGGTCTAATTAGGATTTAAATAAAGCCCTTTTTAACAGCAATTTAAGTAAAAAGGAAGGAGATATAAAAGATTATGGACAATAATTTAAAGATAATCTCTGATTTTGAAAGCGAGGGGCAAATACCAGAAAAATATACTGCTGATGGAGAGGATATATCCCCTCCTTTAAAAATTGATAATATTAAAGAAAGGGCTGAGACAATAGCAATAGTAGTGGATGACCCCGATGCCCCCATGGCGGGTCCTTTCACTCACTGGTTAATCTGGAATATACCGGCTAGTATAAATAATATTTCAAAAGGTATTCCGGCTAAAGGAGAGGTAAAAAAATTAGAAGCAGCTATTCAGGGGCAAAATGACTTTGGTGAGCCGGGATATAGAGGTCCTGCTCCTCCCGGTGGAACTCATACCTATAGATTTCAGGTCTATACTCTGGATAAAAAGATAAATCTAGAAGCGGGGGCCAATAAGGAAAAGTTGCTGGAAAAAATGAAGGATCATATATTACAAAAAGGTTTATTGAGGGGTAAATATAGCAGGTAATAAAAAATATATTTCACAGGGCTGGAGGTAAAACTCCAGCTTTTTCGTGAAGATAACCTAAATTTGATAAAAGACAGAAATTATATTATAATAAATTATGAAATTAGGTTTCAATATTTCCTAACATATAATAATGCCCTATTTTACAAATTAATAGCTAAAGGAGGAAAACCATGGCACACCAGGAAGTAATTGTAGGTAAAATAAGCGGAAGAGGGAATATAACCATTCCAAAAAGAGTCAGAGAATGTTTAAATTTAGAGAAAGGGGATCATGTAATTTTTCGTTTTACTGGAGATAACCATGTTATTTTAGAGAAAGCCATTATTTCTTCCCCTTCATGGAAAAACAAGGATAAAAAGAAAGAAGGGGAAGGTAATAAATGAAAGAAAAGAAGGTAAAAAAACTTGGGAAAACCCGGGTCCAAACTAGAGAATTAACTAAAATATTCGGAAAACAGGAAAAGAATGCTTTAGAAATGCTGGATGAAGGTTATTCTAAAAAAGAAATCAGGGAAAAATCCGGACAATTAGTGGCCCTATCTGAAGTTTTTTTGAACATAAAAGCCAGTGAAATATTTGTGGTTATGGGATTATCCGGGTGTGGCAAATCAACATTACTAAGGTGTTTAAATGGTCTTATACAACCCAGTCGAGGTAAAGTATTAATAGATGGAACAGATATAACAAAATTTACTGGAAGAGAACTGGTAGACTTCCGGAGGAAAAAGTTGGGGATGGTTTTTCAACATTTTGGTTTATTCCCTCATAAAACTGTTATGGACAATGTAGCCTATGGTCTGGAAGTACAGGGTATCTCAAAGAAAAAAAGGAAGGCTCAGGTTAAAGACAAATTAGATTTGGTAGGTTTAAGCGGCTGGGAAGAAAGTTACCCCAATGAATTAAGTGGGGGCATGAAACAGAGAGTGGGTTTAGCCCGGGCTTTGGCGATGGAACCAGAGATATTACTTATGGATGAGCCCTTTAGTGCTCTGGATCCCTTAATTAGGTTAGAAATGCAGGAGGAATTGCTGGAATTAAAAAAACAATTAGGGGAGATCACGATTGTTTTTGTCACCCATGATCTCAATGAAGCTGTAAAAATGGGGAACAGGATTGCCATTATAAATTTAGACGGACAGATAGTTCAGATTAATACACCAGCAGAAATCTTGGAAAATCCCGCAAATGAGTATGTCGAAAATTTTGCTGAGGGGGTAGACCGAAGCAAGATTCTGACAGCTAAAAGAATAATGCGTGAACCTGAATTTGTTTTTACCCCGGAAACTAATCTAGCCCAGGATATAAAGAAAATGAAACAAAGAGGAATTAATCGTGGTTTTATTGTCGATAAAAAAGATCAACCTGTGGGAAAAATATTTCTGGAAGATCTTGAAGATTTATCTACAAAAGAAGAATTATTTAAGAGCGAGAAAATCCAATCAGTAAAATGTGTAGCACAGGATTTACCTATCAGTGAATTCTGGGAAAACATTAATCACAAACAGAAAGCAGTCTCAGTAATTGATAAAAAAGGCAAATTAAAAGGAATAATTGAGGCACCTGACATAATTTTCGCCTTATCAAATCAAAATAGAGAGGAGGATTAACATGAGTTTTCCTACTATCCCTGTAGGGGTCGGAATAGAAGTAATTGTAGAGTGGTTAACCACTAATTTTGCTCCCCTGTTTCGTGGTATTAGTATTTCGGTTAAATTTTTCCTGTTGCAAATTACCCATGGATTAATGGCTACACCCTGGCCAATAATCCTAATTGTTATGGGAGCCCTTGCCTTATGGATTAAAAACTGGAAAATCAGTATTTTTGCGATGGGAGCTCTGTTTTTACTCGGTTCCATGCAGCTCTGGGAAGCGGCTATCTCTACCCTGGCTTTAGCTACTACGGCAGTAACTATTTCTCTTGTTATCGGGGTCCCTCTGGGCATCATCGCAGCCCGGAGTGATTTGTTCCATTCTCTTATCAGGCCTATCCTTGATTTCATGCAGACAATGCCTGCCTTTGTCTATCTGGTGCCGGCAATTATGTTCTTTGGTATTGGTCGAGTCCCGGCTGTAATGGCCACCGTCATTTTTGCTTCTCCCCCAACAATTCGTTTGACCAATCTGGGGATTAGACAGGTTTCTAAAGAGGTAAGGGAAGCAGGGGAAGCCTGTGGTTCCACCAAATGGCAGTTGTTAATTAAAATATTACTTCCCTTATCTCTCCCGAGCATTATGGCAGGAATAAATCAAAGTATTATGCTTTCTTTATCCATGTCAGTTCTGGCGGCAATGATAGCAGCCGGAGGGCTTGGAGAACAGGTTCTTATGGGATTAAGTCAGATAAATATTGGAAGAGCTTTTGAAGCAGGGTTAGGTATTGTTTTGATGGCAATGATTTTGGATAGACTCACCAGAAAGAAAGAACCTTATTCTCAATAATTTTAAAAATCTCAAAGGAGGTATAAGCTAGGATGAAATTATCATCTAGTTTACTGATATGTTTAATTACAATTGCATTATTAATAACAACTATGGGAACTTGTTCTACTGCTGGGGATCTACCTGGTAAAGGAGAAAAATTAACCCTTGCCTATGGACAATGGATCGGTGAACATCTTCCAGACTGGATAATTAAAATTTTACTGGAAGAAGAACTGGGCTTTGAAGTGAAAAAGCGGAC
The DNA here is from genome assembly GCA_021736945.1 of Halanaerobiales bacterium. Lineage (GTDB taxonomy): Bacteria > Bacillota > Halanaerobiia > Halanaerobiales > M55B127 > M55B127. Next base: position 12,318 of record JAIPEX010000045.1, read on the forward strand.
CATGGGGACTCCCATGGTGTATAAAGGGATTGAAGTAGGTGAGGTTGACCTTTTTGCCAGTACATGGTTGCCAAATCAGAAGGTACAGTTTAATAAATATCAAGAGCACATAGAAGTGGTAGGAACTCTCTATGATAAAGCTCGGCAGGGATGGCTTGTACCCACCTGGTTTTCTGAAAAATATGATGTCACTTCTATTAAAGATTTGCAGAGGGAAGAAATTGCAGAAAAACTTGATTTAACCGGTGATGGTAAAGCTGATCTCGTGGGTGGACCTTCTGGATGGCTGGCCACCGAAATTAATAATAAAAAACTTGAGGAATATGGTCTAACTGATCAATACAAACAACTTATCGGGCAGGAAACTATGTTAAATTATACTGTGAGGGGAGCTCTACAGGATAAAAAACCAGTTCTTTTTTACGGATGGACACCGGACTGGTTCTTTGCCAAATATCCTGTTCCAGAAAAGGTTGTCTGGTTAAAAGATCCTTATGGTTACTGGCCTCCGGATTCAGAAATGGAGGCAGGAGAATTGGGATGGCCTCCAAATATTGTTCATATTATAGCAACAGAGGGTTTTTCTGAAAAACATTCTGCAGCAACAAAACTACTAAACCGTTTCAACTTAGAAATCTCTGATGTCAATAGATCTATTTATCTGCAGACAGTTAAAGATGAAACAAGCAAAAAAGCCCTAGAAAAACATGCTCGCGATTGGATTAAAAAACACCAGAAACAGGTGGAGAAAATGCTACAGGGTATTAAGTAATTGTGAGTGTTCATTAACTTTGGCGAAAAAATAGCCCAAAACTTTCCCTATTTTTTATTCAATAACATTCTACTTAATCCATCATTAATTGTAAATCTTTTGGGTGTTGAAACTGTCAAGGGTTGGCGACAGCCAAGGCGTTAGCCCTTGCCCTTTACTGTTTCAATTAACCTAAATTGTAATAATATCCATTGATGGATTTAATAAAAACCATCTGATAACTATCCATTATTAATGGTAATATATTCTCCATTTGTAATGAACAGTCACAATTGCTTAATTTCTGTTATCAGGTTTATTTTTCTATCATAGGTGAAGTTAACCGACTACCCCTTATGAAATATAATATTTTATAAAATTGAAGCAGGAAGTTATGAGTTTTTCCTGAACTAACTAATATAAGTATTAAATAAAATGTCAGAAAATTTAGGAAGGTTCATTGTTTCTTGATTTACAAATAATCCTTTATCTGCAGTTTTGTCCTGATAACCATCATAACAAAATTCACCACCTAAAATTGATTAAAGGATTATTATCATTTCAAGATTAAATGAACCATCCCCCAAATTTAAATTTTTTGAGCTTAAATACATAATTTAATTAAGAAAAGGAGGTGAAATAGATGGCTGTTGAAAAAAACATAGGTTCTGATAGCCTGGGTGAAGTGCTGGATAGAATTCTCGACAAAGGAATTGTTATTGATCTATGGGTTAGAGTATCTTTAGTAGGAATTGAATTGCTTTCAATAGAAGCTAGAATAGTAGTAGCTTCTGTTGAAACTTATCTCAAATATGCTGATGCCATTGGTTTAACAGCAACAGCAGCAGCTCCGGCAGAAGCAACAAGTGCATAAAAAGAAAGAAGGTGGGAGGGGGCTTTCTTCCCTCCTCTCCTTACTATTTTGTATCAGGAGGTTAAAATGATGGGAAAAACCCCAGATCCGGAAGCAAAAGATTCTGTAAAAAGGATGCTGGCAGAGTTCAGAAAAAAAAGGAAAAAAGAGAATAAGCAGTTACGGGAAGAAATTAACCGCAGTAAACAGAAAAGAAAGCTGGCAATTCAGGAATTATTGGGACAAAAAGAAAATATGCAAAAGGAAGAAACCCGGGAAACCGGGGTGAAAGTAGAAACCGTAGCCGAAAAAGCCGAAAAACTTAAAGAAAAAGAAGAAGCTCCCGCAGAGGAATTTCCGGAAAAAGAAGCAAGGGAGATTAGTGATGAGGAAATACTGGAAGTAATCAGGGTTTACCCGGAGGGGATAAAATTGCCCGAGATAGGTGAAGAGCTAGGTGTTCATTACATTCAGATTGCCAATCTAGTCAGTGATCTAGTTGAGGCCGAGCAGGTTGAAAAAGAGGACAAGCTTTATAAGATTCAAAAGAATAACAATTAGAAAAAATAATTTAGTAGATCATTTTAAAAGTAATTTTTATCAAAAAATAATTTTAAAGTGAAATTTTAAGAATAATCAATAATATTTGATGAAACGGCAAAGTATATGTGGGGGGAAGTGCATAATGAAAATTAAAGAGATTAAAGATAAAATCCTGGATTTTGCCGATGAGATCCTGGGGGAATCTGTAAGAATAGTGGGCGTGAATAATATTGAAGCCGGCTGGGGGGTTACAGTGGAAGCCATCGAGGAGAAACAATATGCCCGTAAATACGCCCGGGATGAGTTAATTGGTATTTATAAAATTAAGCTGGACCAAAAGCTGGAAGTAACCGGCTGGGAAAGAAGTGGTTTCAGAAAAAGAGGGACTGTTTAAATGAAGAATTCTCTAAAGGAGGGATGTTAATGAAAAATGCAGCTTCCGATATCCTAAAAATTAAACCAAGTAATAAATTTATTGAGACAGAACAGATCAAAGATATAGTGGAACGTGCTCTCACATATATGAGAGCCGGCTATCCGGTTCATTTTAGTGGCAACACCGGTACCGGGAAAACAACCCTGGCCTTGCATGCTGCCGGCGTTATTAACCGTCCCACTGTTTTATTACATGGGGATGATGAATTTGGGCCTTCTGATCTTTTAAGCAGCCAGCAGGGTTTTTCCCGGCAAAAGGTTGTGGATAATTATATCCATTCGGTAGTTAAGGTTAAGGAAGAAATGCAACACGAATGGTCTGATAGCCGGTTAATTACTGCCTGCAGACAGGGATATACATTAATTTATGATGAATTTAATAGATCGCAGCCTGAGGCTAACAATATTTTGCTTTCAATCCTGGAGAAACGCATGCTAAGTTTACCGTCAGGAAGGAAGGATGCCAAATATCTAAAGGTGCACCCTGAATTTAGGGCTATTTTTACCAGTAATCCGCAGGAATATATAGGGACCCATAAAACTCAGGATGCCCTCTTAGACCGGATGATTACGATTAATCTGGAAGGTTTTGATGAACAAACCGAGATTGAGATCATAAGGTCTCATTCTCATCTAAAGAGGGAAGACGCCGAAAAGATATATAGGGTAGTCCATGGGCTCAGAGAGCAGGCTGACATTAACCGGAAAACCCTACGCCGCTGTATTATGATTGCCAAAATTATGGCTGTAAGGGACGTTAAGGCAACCTATGCAAACAGAGTTTTTCAACAAATTTGCCGGGATGTATTACTGGAGGAATCCAATAAGTTAGATAATGTCCAGCAACCGGAAACTGAGGAAGGTAAGTTATTAGTTCACCTTTTAGAAGAATATTGTTAAAAATGCACAGAAAATAGCTTTTTACTCTTTTTCTTTAAAGAAATGGAGGTATAGGAGGTGAGTCTGCGAGAAATGAAGCGAAATACGTTGCAGGATATTAAAACAATGAGGAGCATCAGCACTCTACGCCGGAAAAAAATTGCCGTAGAGTCGGCCTATCTTGCGTTACATCAGCTTAAAAATAAAAAAGAAAGATTAATCAAGGAAAAGGAACACTGGCAGAAAAAGTTGAAGGAAGTTAGTAATGAACTAAAAACTTAGAAAAGCAAGAGAAGGAACTTAAACAGGATTTAGAAGCCCAGGGAGATTGTCCTTTTACGGGAAATAACGAGGGGGCCACAACCGACGACTCTCTGTCCGAATTTGAGGGCCATATTTCAGAAGATAACATAGACCGGGAGTGGTTAAAGGAAAAAACGGCCCACCATGAGCTAATTTTAGAGAAAATAATGGAGATTGAGGATATCCTACCTGTTTCCTTTGGAAAATGGACTTTGGGGGTGAAGATGATCATGGCTGATAATGAGCAGGAATTGAGCAATAAAGATATAAGTTTGTTGGATTTAGTTGATAGAATACTGGCGAAAGGAGTAATTTTAAAAGGGGATATAACTATTTCTGTGGCAGATATTGACTTAATTTATCTTGGTTTAAAGGTGTTATTAAGCAATGTTGATAAAGCAGAAGAGTTAAGGGAACATCAGTGGGAAAAAATGAAACGAGGTGAAGCTTAGAGTGAGCCTGTATGTTTATGCTATTAAGAAACTGGCCTTTACAACCCGGGAATTTATTGGGCCCTATCAACTTAGAGGCCAAAAACTTATCGAAATCCCCGAAAAAAATCTGGCCCTTGTCTGTGAGATAATAGAATTCTATAAAATCTTACCTATCCGGCCTTAAAAGAAAATACGGCAAACAAAATCAAAATAGGGAAGAGTTATTTCAGGGGTTAATAACCCAGATTAATGAACAGCTTTCACAAATACCATTTAAGAGTACTTATACCACCCTAAGAACAGGAAATTTGCTTTTTGATGGTGCTTACCTTATTTCCCGGGAAGATGTTTCCTTATTTAAGAAAAAGGTCAAAGAAATTGATATAAATTCTCCAGACTTCCAGTTGTTTTTGAGTGGCCCCTGGCCCCCGTATAGTTTTTGTAATTTGGATTTAAGTGATTATACCGGCTAGAAGCGGAGCTATTTTCTTCTGAAGAGAATGTTAGTACTTCCTGAAATAAATAATTCGCTCAGTTCACTCAGAGAGAAGGAAAAGAGATAATTAAAGCTTACGCCCAAATAACCATCGGAGAAAGGAGAAAGTAAAGATGTCTG
>JAIPEX010000046.1 GCA_021736945.1 Halanaerobiales bacterium
AAACTTAATGAAGAAACTCGAATACCTAAATCTAAACTATATGATGAGGCTTTAGAACTTTTATTTCAAAAGCATAAAGACAAATTTAATGATTGATATTTAATCAACCATTAAATAAACCAATTCATCACCGCCGATATATCAACGGGGCTTTCTTGGTTTTAAATCTTTGTAATTAAAAATATTATATAAGTAAATGGTCTAAAATGATTATTCTTATCATTTTAGGCCTTTTTTAATTTGAATTAAGAAATTTTAACAACTAATAATTTAACCATTTTATTAAAAATATTGAAAATTATTTTAATATTATAATAGAAAAAGGAAGGAATATTTTCTACCATAAAGAAGTAAAACCTATAAAAAAATTTATTATTATGAATATTTTTAATATTCTTACATAATGTTTTCTTCTAAAATTTATTGAAATAACTCACTATTATCTCTGAATGGAGGTTGTCTTTATGGCAAAAAATAAAGCCATTATAAAGCAAAAAATAATGGATAAATTAAAAAGTGAAAAGATGGTAGCCTTTGGTTTTTGTTTACCCGCTCTTATACCTTTAACTGTTTTTTGGATTGGGCCTATGATTTTCGCTTTCTATTTAAGTCTTACCGATTGGGATTTCATGTCAAAAACCTATAACATTGTCTGGTTCCAAAATTATTTTAGACTTTTTCAAAATCCAGAATTTTATAGAACTTTACGCAATACACTTTATTTCACCGTAGGTAGTGTTATTCCAGCAGTAATTGGTGGTTTATTATTGGCAATTCTGTTAAATCGCAAACTACCAGGCCGAAATCTTTATCGTACACTTATTTTCTCGCCTTGGATAACTCCAATGGTAGCAATGGCAATTGTTTGGTCTTGGATGTTTAATCCCTCTAGAGGTTTAGTCAACTTTCTTTTTTCTCTTGTTAATTTACCAGCACTTCCTTGGGCTTCAAGTTCTACCTGGGCAATGCCAGTAGTAATTATAGTTAGTGTATGGAGAACACTAGGTTGGGCAATGGTTTTTTATTTAGTCGCTTTAGATGGAATCCCTGATGATATTTACGATGCAGCTCGCATTGATGGAGTCAACTTTTGGAGTAAGCTAAGATATATAACTCTACCACTAGTTTCACCTACCACACTTTTTTTATCAGTAGTTTTAACAGTACAAGCCCTTAGAGCTTTTGATCAGATAGATATTATTACACAGGGAGGACCAGCTGGAGCTACGAGAACTTTACTCTATGAATATTATCAAACTGCTTTTCAAAAATTTAATGCTGGTAGAGCCGCTTCAATTGGTATAATTATACTTTTAATAGCTTCTGTATTTGCCATAATTCAGTTTTGGTTATCTAAAAAATATGTACACTATCAATAAGAGAGGAGCAAGGAAATGAATTCAAAGAATATTAAAAATCTATTTTATAATTATAATGTTGGTAAATTCTTTGTTCAGATTTTTATGGCTTTTGTTAGTCTAGTTATGGTTACCCCCTTTTTATGGATGTTTTTGAGTGCATTAAAAACGCAAGAAGAAATAAAAGCCTTCCCCCCAACATTATTTCCTGATACAGCTATGTGGCTTAACTTTGTTGAAACCTGGACCTCAGCTCCTTTTGATAGATATATTTTTAATAGTTTTTTTACTGCTACCTCGATCGTATTTTTACATATAATAACAACAGCAATGTTTGCATATGCAATAACTCAACTAACTTTTAAAACACGAGGCTTTCTTTTTGGATTAATTATGGCAACTTATATGTTACCAGTAGCAGTTACTTATGTTCCAAGTTATATTATCCTTGCTAGATTAGGATGGTTAGATAGTTACCAGGGGATTATTTTTTCTAATTCAGTTAGTGTTTTTGCAATATTTTTAGCAAGGCAATCTTTTCTTCAAGTTCCCCGTGAAATGGTTGATGCCGCCAAAGTAGATGGGGCAGGACATTGGCATATCCTATGGCATGTATTTTTACCCCTTACAAAACCAATATTTATTACATTTGGTTTAATTAATTTTGTTCTAATGTATAATAATTATCTTTGGCCATTAATGATAATTCGTAGCCGAGAGATGTATTTAATAACAATTGGACTGAGACAGTTTTTTATCGAACAAGGTTCTTATGGGGTTAATTGGCCTTTAATTATGGCTGCCAGTACTATCGTTGTAACACCTTTATTATTACTATTTTTCATCGCCCAGAAATGGTTTATCAAGGGTATTGGTGGTACCGGAATTAAGGGTTAATATAATATAAAACACTACTATAAAAGGAGGAGTACAATGAAAATAGAGAAATTTAAAAGCTCTAAAATATTTGTGAATTTTGGACTTGTTTTAATTCTCTCACTGATAATGGTAGTCTCATTCTCTTTTCAAAATATTAAAGCACAAGAAGTAGAAATCGATTTCTATTATGGACTAGGTGGTTTCTTAGGTGAAATGGTAGAAGAGTTTATAACAGATTTCAATGAAGAACATCCTGATATAACAGTAAGAGGAGTCACTTATGGGGATTATACTGAAACCCTGCAGGCTTTTCAAGCTGGAGTAGCAGCTGGAGATCCTCCGGCAGCAACTATGCTGGAGCCTTCACCCGCTGTAGAATTTGCTTCACGCGATCTATTAGCACCATTAAATGATCATCTCGCTAATGATTCACAAACAGATCCAGATGATTATACACAAGCATTTTTTGAATTAACAAATATTGATGGTAATCAATATGCACTGCCACTTTTTGGTACTACTCAAATATTGTACTATCGACACGATATATTTGAAGAAGAAGGAGTTTCACCAGATAAATTAAATACCTGGGAAGGAATGGAAGAAGCAGCAAGACAACTTACCAAAAAAGATGAAAATGGTAATGTTCAACGTTATGGTTGGATGCCTATGTGGGGACGTTTTAATATGATGGATGCAGTGTTTAGCAGAGGTGGACAGGTTTTAAGTGAAGATGGAACTGAAGTAATGATAAATTCTGAGGTTTGGGTTGATACTTGGGAAAAATTTAGAGTATGGATCCACGAAGAAGAAATAATGGGTATTCATCATAGTGGTGTAGGTTGGGAATACTGGTATAACACTATTGATGATATATTAGAAGGAAATGCGGCTGGATATACAGGTTCAAGTGGAGATCAAGGTGATCTAGACTTTGATATAGTATCTGCCCATGTACAGCCTGGTTGGGAAGATCATGGCCCTACTAAAGCTGTTGGAGAAGCTCGCTATGGTGTTATAGCAAAAGGATTATCTGAAGAGGAAGAAGAAGCAGCATATAAGTTTTTAGCTTACTTCTCTAGTCCAGCCAAAAGTGCTAGATGGCAAATGGAAACCGGTTATCTTTCTGTAAGAGAATCAGCAAGGGAAATCAATGAATTCTCTGAATTTCTAGAAAATAATCCTCATGCAATGGTTCCTCTTAAACAACTTGAAACAGCTTCACAAATTTTTATAGATCCAACTGGTGGAGATATACTACAAGCTCTTGATGATGCGGCAGATCAAGTTCAAATTGAAGGAGTTTCGGCTGAAAAAGCACTAAAACAGGCAGCAGAACGAGCTCAAAGAGCACTTGATAATGAATTAAATAATTAAAAAAATATAAGTCCTGTGTTTTTTTACACAGGGCTTTTTTCAAAAGTAAAGGAGGAAACTTAATTTGTTAAATATATATGATATTAAAACCTTTGAAGTTCCGACTAAACTTGTAAGTGGAGTAGGTAGTTTGAAAAAATTACCTGAATTAATGTTAGAACAAAATATAAACCATCCCTTAGTAGTTACCGATCAAGGCATAAGAGAAGCAGGTTTATTACAAAAAGTAGAAGAATTACTTAATGAAAATAATTATAACTATTATATTTATGACAAAGTAAAGGCTAATCCTGATGTAGAAACGGTTGACAAAGGTTATGAAGAATTCTCTAAGAATAATTGTGATGGCCTGATTGCTCTCGGTGGAGGAAGTTCTATTGACACTGCAAAAGGTATTGGAGTTCTATCAAAACATGGCGGTTCTATAATAGATTATGAATGTGGCAAAAAACCACTTAAAAAAAGAATTACTCCTTTGATAGCAATACCTACAACTGCTGGAACAGGAAGTGAAGGTACTATGTGGGCAGTAATTACCGATCATGATAGAGAGGTTAAATATAATGTTGGAGGACCACTTCTTGCTCCTCAGATAGCACTTGTTGATCCCAAACTTCATTTATCTTTACCTAGTAATTTAACTGCTGGAACAGGTATGGATGCTCTTTGTCACGCAATTGAATGTTATACATCACATTTTGCACAACCTTTAACAGATTCAGTTGCACTTTTAGCGATAGAATATGCAGCTAAATATTTAAGAAGAGCAGTTGCAAATGGCGAAGATCTTGAAGCCAGATATTATATGGCTGAAGCTGCAACCTTAGCGGGAATTTCTTATGGTAGTGAAAGTGCTGGGGCAGTTCATGCAATGACACAAACCCTGGGAGGAATAAAACCTGAGATCCCTCATGGGGAAGCTGTCGGAGCATTACTAGGACCAGTAATGCTATTTAACTGGATGGGCGAACCAGAAAAATTTAAACGAGTAGCTACAGCATTAGGTAAAAATGTAAGGGGATTAAGTACAAGAGATGGTGCTTTAGCAGCTATAGATGCTGTATATGAATTGGCAGATGATATCGGAATCCCCACCTTACAAGAATTAGGTGTTAAAGAAGAAGATATACCTAAATTAGCTGAAGCTGCTGAAAAAGATCCCCAAACAATTGGTAATCCCCGCGATATAAATTGTGAATGCTATGAAGAAATATATCGCTATACATTTAAATTAGGAGAATAAAAGTAGGTGTTTAAAAAAATGAAAAAAATTATAGTTAACCCTGAACTATGTACAGGTTGTGAAACTTGTGCACTTATCTGTTCTAATTATAATCTGGGTGGGTTTAACCCGCATCGTGCCTGTTTAAATATAGACCATTTCAAACAAGGAGTATTCAATTCTTTAGCTTTCTGCCAACAGTGTGAAAATGCCGTCTGCAGTAAAGTGTGTCCTACAAATGCTTTAAAGATAGATCAAGAAAAAGGTTATGTAACACTAGATAAAGAGAAATGTATAGCATGTGGAAACTGTGTGGAACAATGTCCCTTTGATATGATTACAATTGATCCTGACACTAATAAAGCATTTAAATGTCAGATGTGTGATGGCGAAACTTACTGTGTGCAATACTGTCCACACAACGCACTGGAGGTGCACACAAAATGAAATGGAAATCATATATGGGCAAAATGTTAATCATTGATCTTTCCAATAAAAGTCATGAAATTAAGGAAACACCGACTGATCTCATAGAAAACTATATTGGAGGTAAAGGTTTTGGGGTTAAACTTTACCAAAAATATATAAAAAAAGATACTGATCCCTTAAGTCCTGAAAATGCTTTATTTTTCTTAACAGGCCCCTTAACTGGAACTATTGCGCCCGCTTTCAGAAGTTGTATTGTAACTCGGTCCCCTTTAACAGGAACCTGGCTTGATTCATATTTTGGTGGTCATTTTGGTCAAGAAATAAAATATGCTGGATATGATGCTATTATAATTAAAGGTAAATCCGAAACTTCGACATATATTACAATTGAAAATAATAATATAGAATTTCATGAAGCAGATGAGCTAAAACAAATAATGATTAGTAAAACAACTGAAATAATTAAAGATAAACATGGGGACGAATTTAGAGTTGCTTGTATTGGCCCGGCAGGTGAAAATCTCGTAAAATATGCACTTGTTTGCTGTGAACCCATGAGACAAGCTGGTAGAGGAGGAGCAGGGGCAGTTATGGGTTCGAAAAACCTCAAAGCTTTGGCAATTAAAGGAGATAATTTGGTAAAAACTGCAGACAATGTAGAATTTTTAAAAGCTGTTAATAAGGCTTATGAAGAATTAAATAACTCTCCTTCTATCAAAACATTTAATGAAGTAGGCACCCCATCTTCGATACCATTTGCTCAAAATATAGGAATGCTTCCAACTGAAAACTACAAAAATGGTCAATTTGATAATTCAGAACAATTAGAAAGCAAACAACAATCAAATGCTTTTTGGCAGCGTGATATTGCTTGTAGTGGATGCCCAATTGCTTGTGGAAAAATCGGTGAAATATATAGTGGGAAATTCAAGGGGACTATATCAGATACCATTGAATATGAAACTTTAGGTTTAATCGGTTCTAACTTAGGAATCTCAGATATTAATTATGTAACAAAAATTGCGAATCTTTGTGATGAATTGGGTCTTGATACCATTTCAACAGGTGGAAGTATAGGATTTGCAATCGAAGCTGCCAAAAATTCTGATTTATCTTTTTTGAATAATTTAGACCTAGAATTTGGTAATGCTGAGAGTATAATAGAGTTAGTCAAAAATATAGCATCAAGGAAAAATAAACTAGGTGATCTATTAGCAGAAGGTGTTAAGAAGGCGTCTGAACATATTCCAGAAAGCACTAAATATTCAGTCCATGTAAAAGGATTAGAAACACCGGCCTGGCCTCCCCGGGGTGCTCCTGGTATGGGTTTGGCTTTAATGACTGCTGATAGAGGAGGGTGTCACCAAAGAGCATTTCCAGTATCTTATGAAATAGGTAGTGAGCAATGGAATGATAAATTTTTAGAACGATTAAGTACTGATAAAAAAGCAGAAGTAGTTGTCTATCAACAAAACAAATTAGCTGCTCTTGATACTCTTATTAAATGTGACTTTGGTACCTATGGAATTTCAGAAGACACTTATCGTCTATTGCTGAATACTGCTACTGGAATGAACCTACCAAAAGATTATTGGCAGAAATTAGGAGCAAAAATTTGGGATGAAACTAGACGTATCAACTTAAAACATGGGTTTGACCGTAAAGATGATTACTTACCTGATCGTTTTGTAAAAGAGCCTCTGCCTGATGGTCCTGCTAAAGGTCATAGGATAACACAATCAGATATGGACATAATGCTCGATCAATATTATAACTTAAGAGGATGGAATAAAAAAGGAGAACCTCCAGAAAATTTTTAGTATGAACATAATTGTAATAAATAATACTGGTAGTATGATTTAAAAACAAAGAAATAATTAAATGAATGGAGGGTTGAAATGACAAAATTATCAATCAGAGAAGTTGCTGAAAAATTAGGAAAATCGGAAAGTTGGATCAAAAAAAAGATACGAGCTAATGAATTAAAATCCAAAAAGGAAGGGGATAAATATATAATAGATAAAAAAGAACTTGATCGATTCCAAGATAAAATAAAAGGAAAAATTGATAGATTTTAAGATATTAATAAAAAAGAAAATCAAATACAGTAATTATTAGTTTAATATTTGTAATTTTTACTCCAAATTAATAAAGTTATAATATTAATTCCTCTTTATTATATATCTCAAATATTTTAACTCCTTTGTGAAGATTTGTTTTAAAAACAATATAAAAAGGTTTAATACTTCTTATGTTCAATTTGTAATATACGAAAGGAGGTATATATTGAGATGAAAAATTTGATAGGCGCATTAATTAGGCTTGTAATTTCAGCTATTGTATTATTGATAGTTAGTAGTATTATTCCAGGTTTTGTTTTAGGTGGATTTGTTAATGCTATAATTGTAGCCTTAATTATAGCTATAATAGGATATGTTATAGAACAATTATTAAAAAGCGATAAAAAGAGTAGTAAGGGGATTGTTGGTTTTATTATTTCTGCTATTGTAATATATATTGCACAATTTGTGGTATCAGCTTTTACTGTAACTATAATCGGAGCTTTATTAGCAGCAGTAATTATAGGAATAATAGATATGTTTGTACCTACTTTATATAATAAATAAGAACTTAACTGATTTTAGTAATATACACTTTGAATATATTAAAAATATAATATGATATCAAAAAAACCTGGGGTAACCCAGGTTTTAATTTTTTATATGATATTTTAAAATAGCCTATAAATAAAAATGGAGCTGATGACCGGACTTGAACCGGTAGCCTGCTGATTACAAGTCAGCTGCTCTGCCAATTGAGCTACATCAGCTTTAATTAATTTATATTGTTTTCAATTTCGTACAGGAATTATTATAACTTAGAATTCGGGATAGGTCAAGGGTTAATTCGCAATTTTTTATGTTTTTTTTAAATTTTCTTCTAAAACCAGTAGTCAATTTCTAGTTAATATCGTCATATGGTTGTAAAGTCACCTTTGTGATGATATAATTTTGTAAGGAAGTGATTTTTTTATGTCTAATAAGTACAGAAGCAACAAAATAAAAAAAGAACATACAATTATTGAAGACATTTTGCCACTACTAGAAAGTATTTCCATGTTTCCGGAGATTAAAAGTATAATTCCTGGGCGGATAAATCAAAGGAGCAGTAGTGGTGGACTAAAAGCTTATTTACAAATAAAATATAATACAAGTAGTGGCCTCAAGCTGCTTGCCAAAAACAGTTCATCTGTACAAGAAGTGTTTGTAGTAACAAAAGATACCGAGACAACAATCAAACGTTTAGAAAACAAGGATTTTACTAGTTAATACTTGACATTTTAGTAATTGTAGGATATAATTTTTAACGGTTTACGGGTTATGGCGCAGCTTGGTAGCGCGCACGCCTGGGGGGCGTGAGGTCCCCGGTTCAAATCCGGGTAACCCGACCATTAATATATCTTTTTTAAAGCCCAGGACGGGCTTTTTTTATATTTCACACACAATTTAAGGAAGTGAACTTATGATTAATGTTAGTTTTGTAACTCTAGGTTGTCCCAAAAATGAAGTTGATACAGACTATATGATGGGAATAACTTTTAATGATAAAAAATATCAATATTCAGAAGACCCAAAAAATGCAGATGTTATAGTAATAAATACCTGTGGATTTATCGAAGATGCTAAAGAAGAATCAGTGGATACAATTCTACAGGCTGCTCAATATAAAAAAGATGGTTTAATTAAAGCTTTAATTGTAACTGGTTGTTTAACACAAAGATATAAAAACGAATTGATGGATGAAATTGAAGAAATTGATGCAGTATTAGGTACTGGTACTTTTGATCAAATTAAAAAAACCATAGATGATGTATTAGAACAAAAAGATAGATTTAATAGAGTAGATAAACCTGTATTTGACTTTAACCAGGAACTTGAAAGATATAATAAAAAGAACCACTTTTCGTATGTTAAGATAGCAGAAGGCTGTAATAACCAATGCAGTTACTGTAGTATTCCATTTATAAGAGGACCTTTGAATAGCCGTAAAATGGAAGATATTATTGAAGAAATAAATATATTAGTAGAAAATGGTACTAAAGAAATAATACTTACTGCTCAGGATACAACCGAATACGGTAAAGACCTTTACGGTGAAAGAAAACTTGTAGAATTATTAGAAGAGATTGTAAAAATTGATGATCTCGAATGGATCAGACTTTTATATAGTTATCCGGAACATATTACAGATGATTTAATTGATGTTATAAAAAATAATGATAAAATATGTAATTATTTGGATATACCTGTTCAACATTCTTCAAACGAAATTAGAAAACAAATGAGAAGAGAAGGTACTAAAGAAGAACTATTAAACGTAATTAATAAAATTAAAAAAGAAATACCTAATATTGCATTGAGAACATCACTCATTGTAGGTTTCCCGGGCGAAACTGAAGAACAGTTTGAAAATTTAGTTACTTTTATTAAAGAAGTAAAATTTGATAGATTAGGTGTTTTCCAATATTCTAAAGAAGAAGGAACCAAAGCTGCTTCTATGAATAATCAAATTAGTAAAGAAATAAAAGAAAAAAGATATGATAAAATTATGGAAATACAACAAAATATATCATATAATAAAAATAGTAAATTTATAAATACAGTTTCTGAAGTAATAATTGATGAAAAAATTGAAGATGAATTCATTGGTAGAACTGAATTTGATGCGCCTGAAATTGACAATACTGTATATGTAAGAGGCAATGATATTGAAATTGGTGATCTCATTAAGGTTAAGATAACCGATGCTTTTGAATATGATTTAATGGGAGAGAAAATTTATGAATCTACCAAATAAGTTAACTTTACTAAGAATAATTTTAGTTCCAATTTTTATTATATTTCTTTTATTAAGAAAAGATATTCCAGGTTCCGAAATTTTTTCACTTGCTGTTTTCATTCTAGCTGCAATTACTGATAGTCTTGATGGCTATATTGCTCGAAAACAACAAATTATTACTAAATTTGGCAAAATTGTAGATCCTGTGGCTGATAAATTATTGATTTCTGGTGCTTTAATAGCTTTTGTATCTTTAAATGAAATTTCCCTTTGGGCTGCTATTCTAATTATAGGTAGAGAATTTGCAGTTACCGGTCTTAGAGTAATAGCAGCTAAAGACGGAGTTATTATTTCTGCCAGTATCTGGGGTAAAATAAAAACAACAATTCAAATTATTGCTGTTATAGCAATTATTGCAGACCCAGTTATTATTAGTTTACCCTATTATATTCCTAACATATTAATTTGGATTGCAGTTGCCATCACACTATTTTCTGGTTATAAATATTTCCAAGCAGCAAATATAGATTTCTTTGTAGAAGAATAGAGTAGGAGTGATAGAGTGAAAGTCTGCTTGCAAACCTCGGGGCTTGCCCCGAGGAAAGAGAAGACGGTTTTGAATTTTAAGTATTATGTTTAGCTATTAAACCTTCTAAAAACAAGAACAAACGTTTGTTTAACCTCCTTGTTTATGGTATAATATTAGCAAAGAGGTGAATGCATGAGAGGTAAAAAAATTATAAGAGAAAAAGGATATAAGTTCAGGCTATATCCTAATAAAACACAAAAAATATTAATAAATAAATCAGTTGGTTGTACAAGGTATATATATAATCATTTTCTCGCAAAAGCTAAAGAAAATAAATATAAAACATATACTGAATATTCTAAGCAGTTAACAAAATTAAAAAGAGAATTAACGTGGCTAAAAGAGCCAGATAAATTTGCTTTACAAAATGCTCTTAAAGATTTAGATAAAGCTTTTAATAATTTTTTTAGCGGCAAATATGATTTTCCTCAGTTTAAATCTAAAAAGAATATCAAAAACTCTTATCGGACCAATAAGTTTATTAGAAAAAATGGAACTACCAATATTGAAATAAAAGATAATAAGATTAAGCTGCCTAAATTGGGGTGGGTTAAATTCAGTAAATCTCAAAAAGTTAAAGGCAAAATATTAAATGTGACAGTCACTAAAACTAATACAGATAAATATTTTATTTCAATAGCAGTAAAAGAGGAAATTAAAAAATTACCTGAGATAGATAAAAAAATAGGTATAGACCTAGGCCTTAAGGAGTTTGCCATTACTTCAGATGGTGAGAAAAAAGCTAATCCTAGAATTTTAAATAAATATGAGAAAAAGATTGCTAGGTTAAATAGAAGTTTAGCTAGAAAAGAAAAAGGTTCTAATAATTGGTATAAAACTAAGAAGAAATTGGCTAAGGTACATGAAAAATTAGTTAATATTAGATTAGACTTTTTGCATAAGTTTTCAACTAAATTAATTGAGGAAAACCAACTCATAGCAGTTGAAACTTTGGAAGTAAAAAATATGCTTAAAAATTCTAATTTGTCTAAATCAATATCAGATGTATCTTGGAGTAAATTTATAGAATTATTAACCTATAAAGCTAAATGGTATGGGAGAAATTTAATAAAGATAGACACATTTTTTGCCAGCAGCCAGCTGTGTAATAATTGTGGTTATAAAAATGAAAAAGTTAAAGATCTAAATATTAGAAAGTGGAAGTGTCCTGAATGTGGAGAAGTTCATGACAGGGATATTAACGCCAGTATAAATATTTTAAATGAAGGGTTAAAAATACAGAAGGCAAGTTAGAGGATATACTGTTGGGCTAACAGGATTTTAAGCCTGTGGAGATGGTGGGTTACCACTTCTAAGAAGCAGGAATCCTCGCGGGCTTGCCCCGAGGAGAGTCAAGTTATGGACAATATAAGAAAAAAAATTACTGAGCTTATAGCCAGTTGTTTTTATATAGGCTATATTCCCGGAGCCCCTGGAACTTATGGTTCCTTATTTGCACTTTTAATAATTAGCCAGTTCAATATAATTACACATAATATAGGATTAATATTTTTTATTGTTATTGGCTTAATATTTTCTACCTTAATGGAAAAACATACTGGTAAAAAAGATGATCAGCGGATAGTAATTGATGAATTTGTAGGAATGCTGATTACCTTTTATTTCGTAGAACCAAGGTTTTCCTATTTAGTTATCGGTTTCATTTTATTTAGATTATATGATATTTATAAACCTTATCCAATTAAAAAAATACAAAAATTGTCTTCAGGCTGGGGAATAATGTTAGATGACATCCTAGCTGGAGTCTATGCAAGAATTGTATTACAAATAATTATATTTCTTGAAATCGGTTTTTAAAAACCGATTTTTTTTATTTTAAATATGTGTTATAATTTATATGAGGTGAACATATTGGATGTAGAAATTATAAGTATAGGTGATGAACTGTTAGATGGTTCCGTCAATGAACAAAATGCAAATTTTATTAGTAAAAAATTAAAAAAATATAATATAACTCCTCACCATATATCAATAATTGGGGATGAAATTTTTAAAATAACAAATTTATTATATACAGCTAAAGACCGTTCAGATATAATTATTATTACGGGTGGTCTAGGACCTACTGGAGATGATATAACAAGAAATGCAGTAGCCAAAGCCTTTGATCTAAATTTAATATACAGAGAAGAAATAACAAAAAGAATAGAAAAAAGATTAGAAGAATATCATGTTAAATTAACTGATAACAATAACCAACAGGCAATGATACCTGAAGGTGCTCAAATTCTAGAAAACAAGAATGGCACAGCCCCAGGCTTTATTATTAATAAAGATGAAACAGTATGTATTTGTATGCCCGGAGTACCAAAAGAAATGAAACCAATGTTTAAAAATCAAGTTTTAAATTACCTTAATTTAAAACAGGTAAATATAACTCAAAACGAATTATATTTTAAAGGAATTGGAGAAGCTCAATTAGAAGATACTATTTATAATTCAGTTGATATTCCAGAAGATATTCACTTAAGTTTTGTTGTTAAGAAAAGTCATATCTTAGTCAAAATCAATGGAAAAGATAAAAAATTAGTTGATAATACTACTAAAAAAATTAAAAATAAATTAGGACAAAATATCTTTGAAGATTTAAATTTAATAAAAACTATATACAATATGATGAAAAACAACAATTTAACTCTAAGTACCGCAGAATCATGTTCTGGCGGTTTATTGGGTAATAGACTTACAAACCTTGCGGGAAGTTCAAGTTACTATTTAGGGGGTATAATTGCCTATAGTAACCAACTTAAAATAAATGTATTGAACGTTGATAGCAATATTATCGAAACTCGTGGTGCTGTAAGTAAAAGGGTCGCTTCTCAGATGGCTGAAAATATAAAAACAATTACGGGTTCAGATTATGGAATTGGAATAACCGGAATTGCAGGCCCGTCCGGAGGAACAAAGGAAAAACCAGTCGGCCTTGTATATATTGCTGTAGCAAACCAAAACAAAACACTGGTAAAAAAATTAAACCTCAAAGGCAAAAGAAAACAAATCAAATATTTAAGTACCGAATTTGCTTTAAAGAATTTGAAGTTCCTTTTAAAAGAAAAGGGGGATAACCATGAAAAATAATAAGTTTTTAATCATTCTATTATTGTTGGTCTTTACTATTTTTTCTGGACTAAATGTTAACGCACAAGAATCTGATCTTGATTTACTGACTGAAAGTATTAAAAATTACCACCAAGATAACTTCCAAGAGGCTTTAGACCTTAATAATAAAATTAATCTAGAAAATCTTAATGCTGAAGCACAAATAGATACTTTATATTACAGGACTTTAATCCAACTTGGACTAGGTAATATATCAAAAGGTAGAAAACAATTACAAGAATTAAATGATATGGGGTATGATTTTGGTATGATCCATTATGAACTAGGGAGAATATACCTTAACACCTATAATAATTTTGATAATGCCTTTTATCAAACTGCTTTAGAACAATTTAAAAAAGCTCGGTCATTAGGAATAAATTCTCCTAATTTTCATCGAGACTTCGCCAGTGCCTATATTGGTGTTAACAACAAACAACAAGCTGTGCAAGAACTAGAAAAAGCTTTATCAAAAAATGCTACTTTAAGTGATTATTTAAATATAGCTAATTTGCATAAGGAATTAAACAACTTGGAAAAAGCAGCAGAATTT
The DNA here is from genome assembly GCA_021736945.1 of Halanaerobiales bacterium. Taxonomy (GTDB): domain Bacteria; phylum Bacillota; class Halanaerobiia; order Halanaerobiales; family M55B127; genus M55B127. The sequence goes on from JAIPEX010000046.1 coordinate 14,367, forward strand.
TACAGAAAAGCATTAGAAATGGATGACCAAAATTCAAATGCATATAGTGAACTGGGAGATGTTTTAATAAACCAAAATAATTATCAAGAGGCAATAGAGGTTTTAAATAAAGGGGTTGAAAATAATCCCGACTCATTAATTTTAAATTATAAACTCGGTCAGGCATATTATCATAATAATAATTATGAACAGGCAGAAAAATATTTACTTAAAGCTGTTGATATTAAACAAAATTATTATCGAGCCCATTTTCATCTTGGTAAGTTATATCAAGCTCAAGAAAAATATCAAAACGCTAAATACCACTTGAATGAAACTGTAAAATATAATCCAGATTATGCTGAAGCATATATCACCTTAGGGGATATAAACTTAAAACAAGAAAATAATTATCAAGCTATTGCTCAATATTCTATAGCAATAGAAAAAAATCCCAATTATCCAGATGGACATTTTCATTTAGCTTTAGCATACTATCAGTCTGGAATGAAAGAAGCAGCAATTTCGGAATTAAGAAAAACCTTACATTTAAGTGACAATCATGAAAGAGCACGTAAATTATTGGATCAATTACAGGAGGAAGAATAGAAACATGAGATTGTTTATAGCCATTCCAATTGAAAATAGAACACAAGAATTATTACAAGATCAAATGGAATTAGCACAAGCAGCCCTTGATTTTGATTTAAAATGGGTCAGTGGAGAAAACCTCCACTTGACTCTTAAGTTTTTAGGAGACACTGAAGAAAATAAATTATCTGATATTAAAGAATCTATGGAGAACACTTGTTCGTCATATGATAGTTTTAATATATATTATAATCATTTTAATGCATTTCCTTCGACAGATTATCCTAAAGTACTCTATTTTGGATTAAAAAATCACAAAAAAACATTAATTAATCTACAAAATGAACTTGAAAATAATTTATACGATAAAGGTTTTGAAAAAGAAGATCGAGATTATAACCCCCATCTTACCTTTGCCAGGTCAGGAAAGAAAACTGATATGCGTCAGTTAAAATATGATTATCAAGAATTTATTGAAGAAAATAACATTAGAATTTTACAAAAAGTAAATAAGATTTCTTTAATTGAAAGTCAACTATATAAAAGTGGACCTGTTTATGAAGAATTACACACTGTAAATTTTAATTAATACTTGCAAAATGTAAACATTTGTTCTATAATAAGAACAGAAATTAAAAATTGAGGTGGTATTTGTGGCCAATAATGAAGAAAAAGAAAAAGCACTAAATAGTGCTGTAGATCGAATTGAAAAGCAGTTCGGTCAAGGTGCAATTATGAGATTAGGAGATAGGAGTTCACTGGATATAGAAGCAATTCCTACTGGGGCTTTACCCCTAGACGTTGCTTTAGGAGTCGGTGGAATACCTAAAGGTAGAATTGTTGAACTTTATGGTAATGAATCATCAGGTAAAACTACTTTAGGACTACATATTATTGCGCAATGTCAAAAACAAGGTGGAATTGCTGCCTTTATTGATGCTGAACACGCTTTAGATCCTAGATACGCTGAAAACTTAGGAGTAAATATAGATGATTTATTAATTTCGCAACCTAATAACGGAGAAGAGGCTTTAGAAATCGCTGAAGCACTTGTCCGTAGTAATGCAATAGATTTGGTTATCGTAGATTCTGTAGCTGCTCTTGTTCCTAAAGCAGAATTAGAAGGAGAAATGGGAGACTCACATGTTGGACTTCAGGCTAGGCTGATGTCTCAAGCTATGAGAAAACTCTCAGGAGCTATTTCAGATTCTAATGCAGCCTGTGTCTTTATAAACCAAATACGTGAAAAAATAGGAGTTATGTTTGGTAATCCTGAAACTACACCTGGCGGTAGAGCCCTTAAGTTTTATTCTTCTGTTCGTATTGAAATTAGAAGGGCTAAAACCATTAAAGACGGAGATGAAATAATTGGGTCTCATGCCCGTGCTAAAGTAGTCAAAAATAAGGTGGCAGCACCTTTCCGTAAGGCTGAATTCGATATCATGTATGGTACTGGTATCTCTAGAACAGGTTGTGTTTTAGACCTAGGTGAAGATGCTAATATAATTGATAGAGCTGGTTCTTGGTATTCTTACGGAGATGTAAGATTAGGACAAGGAAGAGAAAATTCTAAAGATTTTCTTGCTGAAAATGAAGACATCTTAGAAGAAATTGAACAAAAAATTAAAATTAAAACTGGACTTGTAGATCCAGATGAAGTAGATGTAGAATTAGAAGAAGATGATGATGGAGAAGAAAAAGATGAATAAAATTATATAAATATAATTGTCTTTAAACCTGTATATTAACGTATACAGGTTTTGTTAGTGTAAAATAAATGTGGGAGTAAAGGCAGGAAATTTAGAATAAATAAAGAAAAGAGGCCTCACAAGAAGAAAATCAAAAACAGAAAGGAGTGAGGCCTCTTGAAAAATGATTCTGTTTCAAGAATATTATATAAT
>JAIPEX010000047.1 GCA_021736945.1 Halanaerobiales bacterium
TTTTAGAAATTCTTCTACCAGTTGTACCCTTGATTATATTCATTAATTTACTAGGAGAATATTTAGGTATAGCAGAAAGAAATAAATGTATATGGTCAGGCATAATTTCTAAAGCTAAAACATCAAATTTATGTTTTTTTGCTAATTCATCAATAGTATTAGAGATTAATTTTTTAATATCTCTATTATCTAAAATACCGCTTCTATATTCAGGTATCCAAATGAAATGATAGTTTAACAAAAACTTAGCGTGTCTTGTATTTTTATAGGTATTCATAACTAAAAACCCTTTTTTTTAAATTGTTTTATCTATTATATCATGAAAGGGGTACATTTACAATTTGATTAGCCGATTCATCCCCACCCATTTTATGAGTGAGGCTTTCTCGGCTATATTTCGGTAATAGTTGATACAGATACAGGAGTAAATTATCTTTATCTTCGCGGGGGAGGACTTACTGTATTAGTAGATGCAGAGGGAAAACCTTTAGTGACAAAAAATAATTGATTTCTATCTAAATATTGATTAAAGGAACTCTAACTTGAGTTCCTTTTCTATATATTATTTATCATAAAAAAAGGATGTGGTCCCAAAAAACCACATCAAGTAATATCATACTATCTAACTTATTATTATAATCCTTATTTATCAAAAACTAAAACTAGTACTAACACCTAAAGCAATACTTCTCGAACCGTCGAATATATATTTAAGATCAGAAAAAACAACATCTAATTTTAAGTATTTATATTTTAAGCCGACTCCGGCTGAGAAAGTAAAATCATTTTGTAATGTGGAATATGTTGTACCAATGCTTAACGGTAAATAGGTTAGTTTATTATATTCAAGAGCCCCAGAAATACGATGATCTTGATATCCACTACTATAGCTGGTAATCGTATAAGAATTATAAAGAATAGTGTTTTTCTTCCAATGATATTTGGTATTGACGTTAATTTTTGTTGGTAAGCTATAGACTAATTTATCTAGTGGTTGATCTTTTGTTTCTTTAAATTCTTGCGCATCAGGATCATACTCATATTCATAAAAACGGCCGCTATCAGAGCTGATTGACCCAATATTTGAAATGGATGCTCCCCATGAAAATTTTTCATTTTTTATTGTGTTTATACCAAGGTCCAGAACATAGCCGCTTCCCTCTTCTGCATATTCTGCTTTTACTGAGCCTGAACCCGTAATTGTATCTTGATAATTTGTAGTAATTGAACCTATCCCATTATATTTTGCAATAGCGCCAGACAGTAATCCGAAATTAAAACCAAGCAGGACTTTATTTGAGTCCATTCTATCAGCTAGTTTCGAACTCGAATTAGAGTAACTTATACCTCCTTTAGTATAAGCTGCCAATTCTCCTTTGGTCCCCTCAAAGATATATTCTCTTCCAATTTCATTTCCTATTGACATTAATTCTAAAGCGTCTTTAGATAGAGTTGCTAGTCCATTTTCCTCAAGCCCATAAAAAACACCATAATTCTTATAACCAAATTCAATACTCTGGACTCCATTTCCAATAATAGCCAGATCATCATTACCTACATTTGATAATATTTCTTCTTTTTTGCTTTCATTCAAATATTGATTTAAATATTCACTTTTAATTGCATTGTTACCTATAAAGCCATAACCTTTAAAACTTATTTCATAATTCTTATCAGTAGTATTTAAAGCTGGATTTGATTTAAAAACTTCCATTCCCTCAATATTTATATTGGAACTTGCCTCTACATTGGCAAATGTAAATGTTAATAAAATAATCATTAACCCAGATATCAACATCTTCATTTTTTTCATTTCTACACCACCCCTATTGATTAATCTGTACTTTAACTGATACAAAGCTTGTTACATCTAGTGAACCCTCATCAGAAAATTCAATATCTATTCCGCTAATTTTATCCAAATCACCCGCAATAAATTTAAAGCCGAGATAAACATTGCCTTCCGTTAAAGCTTCTTCTACCTTATCAATAGAGTCTTTTAAAAGAAATCTTCTGGTTGGGTTTTCTCCCTTTGTAATGTTAAATATTCTTTCATTAGCTTTATTTGTTTCATCATATAGATTACTTTCACTACTACTAATATATATTTCAGCAGCATAATCTAAATTTGTTTGATTATTGATAGTAGACTCTAGATAAGTTTCATCTAGATTAATTTGTCCTTCTCTTATTGTATCTATATCGTTCTGGGTTATATCTATTGTATTTGGCTCTGTGGTATATACTAAATCACCATTTTCTACATCTATATATTCATCATATCCATCTGGAAATTGATCTTTTGAGGTTATTTCTGCTTTCCCCTTAATAATAACATCTACTTCTGCTGAATCAGTTGCATCATAACTAATCCCACCATCTGGTAATGTCAAAGAACCACTCGCTGACAATGACCCCAGTGGAATTGTCGAACCACTCCATACATAATAATCATTTTGTATTTGATCATAATCATTACCACTAAGTGTGATACTATCGAAAGCAAAATCCATATTCATACTAGAAGGTGGTGAAATAGCCAATTTCAATTCAGCCGAAGTCCCTCCATAATCATTAATCTCATCAAAAACTCCCATTTCAACTGAAATATCTTCAAAGTTAGGATTACTTACATCAGCTACATCTAAATTTTCAACTTTTTGAATTGTAATTTGTTGCATTCCGGTTATACTTAAATCAGCAGTGGTCTCTCCTGAAGATTGACCATAAGCAACTCTTAAACCAAAATCATTATTTTCTATTTTAGCATTATTTAATATCAAATCTTTCGTACTTGTACCAGTTAAGCCCGTAAAAGTTATTGTATCTATTGGCTGATCCTCATTACTATTTTTATCCCAAATTTCAATAGTCAAATCATTAATGGGGTTGGAACCAGTGTTCTCTACGTTAACACTAATTATATTCCCAGTACTTCCCAGTGTCATTGAAGGAAAAGGTATTGTATCTACTGACCTGTCTTCACTCCCATTTTGTATAAGAATAGAAGCAGTTTCATTAATTCCACTATCCAAACTAACACTTAACTCTGGTAAGGGAAAACTAGTTGTTTTTTGTATTGGTTTCTCTTCTGTACCTATAATAAAGAAACTGCCGATATCCGTTTGGTTAGTAGTTAAGCCCATATTAGCAAACTCTTCTGTTTCAGATAAATCAGTAAAACCATATTCCTGATCAATAATAGGTAACTGTACTCTCATATCCCACGAAGGACCATAGTTTCCAGTTTCTGGATTACGCGAACAGCCTGCAAGAATAAGTATTAAGATAAAAAGTAAGATATATAGAGCAATATTTTTTTTACTAATTTTAATCACTCCCAATTGTGTTTTTTTGAACCTTCTTTTCTATTCGATAACTATATAGCTCGATAACTATATAGCGCTTTAAAATAAAAAAAGCCCAAGTTATATTAGGCTGGGCTTTATTGAATATACTTAGATATTAGAATATCTAATTTTTTTATTCTTATAATTTAATTCTTATTATCAATATTCGAAATAAAACAATATATACCTGTAACTTATGGTGACCTTTTTTGTATAAATTGGTTTATTAAAAGAATAATTAGCATTAATAATACAGCATTAATTAAATAATCATTATTTTTTGCATAAAAACTGCTTTCACTATTAATACTAACCTTTAATTTCTTTGGTTTGTTACCCGGCTTAATTTTCTCGCGCTTTCCTGAAGGATAAACTATCCCACCATAAGTTTTATTACCAGCTTTTATTATTGACTTTCTGTTCTCAACAGCTCTCAAGACTAAACTAGCAACCATTTGATTTTGTAAGCTTCGATTATCTTCAAACCAGGCTTCATTAGACTGGTTAATGATGAAATCGACTTTATTATTCTGTTGAGAAAGATATTCAGGATATAATATTTCTGAACAGATAACTGTTTTCCATTGAGCTACAGGTGTTTTAAATATATCGATACTCTTTCCGCTTTTTAAGGACTTAAGATTATAACCTGTAAATTTACTAATTAAATCGGGAAATAATACCTTTTCACCAAATAATACTAGTTTATTTTTATCATATCGATTTAAAATCGATCCTGAGGGAGATATTAAATAAGCACTGTTATAATAACCATTTTCATTTCCTTTAGTTGCAAGAAATCCAATTTGAAAATATTTATTGATGTTCTCAATCCTCTTTAAAATTTCTTTGCGATACTTATTATCTCGATTAATATCAAATGTTAATGCCGATTCTGGGCTAACAATTAAATCAACACCTTCAAAAACATCTCTACTTTTTATAATTAAATTCATATATTCTTCTATGTTTTGTTTTTTCCATTTCTCAGACTGTTCAACATTAGTTTGAATAATTCCCAGCTTAATATTATTATTCATATTCTCATATACATTAATTTGATAAATACCATACGAAAAAACAAAAATTATTATAACAGATAGATAAATCATGTATTTATATTTTTTAGAAATTAAAATTTTAAAAAGCAAACTATTAACTAATAGTATTAGAAAACCAATTAAAAAAACCCCGCCTAAATCTGCAATCTGAATCAACTTATTGAAATTAGCCTGTGTATAGCCAATATATCCAAGAGGAAAAAAGACCATTATTTTATGTCTAATAATTTCTATTGACAGCCACGTAAACGAAAATAGAAAAGGATTAAAATTATTGGCTTCGTGCAGAAAAGAAAATATTTTAGCCCATAATCCATATATTAAAGATAATATGCCAAATGTTAATATTAAAACAAAGCTTACTATTAGAGGATTAAACCCTGAAAAACTTCTAATTGGATAATAAAGAGGGTAGCCTACACCAGTTAATATAATAAATCCTAGAAACCATCCTTTTAAAAATATTTTTTTAAAATTATTTGAATAAATACTGTATAAAAAGGGCAAGAATGCAATCCAGCTTAAAAAATATAGGTTAGGATTGAAAAAAGGTGAAATTATGAGTATGCCTGATAAAAAGACTAAAAATATATTCATAACAAAGGGCTCCTTATGATAATATAGGAATCATCTATTAGGCTTATGTCTAAAATACAACATAACTATAGCAAAAATGATAAGTAACCCACTTATTAGTTGAGCTACCTGTATATTTAAAAACATTAAACTATCGGTTCTGAGGTCTTCTATAAAAAACCTTCCTATAGAATAACCAATCAGATAAGTAAAAAATACATCTCCATCTTTTTTAAATTCTTTATTAATTAACCAAATTAATAAAATAAAAATTAAAAGATTCCAAACCGATTCGTAAAGAAAAGTTGGATGGCGGTAAGCCCCTTCAATATACATCTGATTTTTAATAAATTCAGGGAAATAATTTATAAACTCTTCGCTCACAATACTCCCATAAGCTTCTTGGTTGATAAAATTTCCCCATCTGCCAATGGCTTGTCCTAATATCAGAGCGGGAGCAAGTAAATCAGTCACTGTCCAAAGAGATATTTTTCTTCTTTTAGTAAGTACAATTAATACAATTAGTCCTCCGATAATGGCTCCATGGATAGCAAGACCGCCTTTCCATATCGCAATTATCTGTAAGGGATTATTAAGATAATAACTAAAATTAAATAACACAAAATAAACTCGGGCCCCAATGATTCCAATCGGTATCCCTATTATAAAAAAATCCAAGAAGAACTCAGACGATATATTGGTCTTTTTACTTAAATACATGACCAGTGAAAAGCCTAATATTATTGCAAGCGCGATTATTATGCCATACCAATGAACAGTGAACATCCCAAACTTTATTGCCACAGGATCAATCACAGTACTACCTCCGTATTTTCTATTTATTCCACTTTAAAAATAATATAAAATCCTAATAAGAAACTGCCTATTACAACTAAGGTATCTGCTAAATTAAAAGCCGGCCAAAAGGTAAAGTTAATATAGTCAATAATGAAGCCGCGAATCATTCTATCAATTAAATTCCCAATCGCCCCACTAACTAAAAACATTATAGAAATACTAAGTACTAAACTTTTTTTCTTTTCACTATAGTAAAAATATAAAAGCAGAATAATAATTATTGTTATAACAATTATCATAAATATATTATTATTTTTGAATAACCCGAAAGCAATACCAGTATTTTTTATATACGTTATATATAAAAAATCTTTAATTATAGGCATAGAATGACCTAAAATGAAGTTGTCTAAAATCATATATTTAATTAACTGGTCTATTAAAACAAAAATCATTCCAATTATTATAATCATATCAATCCCCTTATTTAATCTAATATCATTTTTATCTCCACATTACCCTCAGCAGTATAACCTTTATCTTCTGAGCCTAGGAAGAATTTTGCTTTATCACTTTTGACCCAATCTTCGCCTTCTTCAATCATCACATTCCCGGTGAGATACATTATTTCTTCTTCCCCATTGTATTCAGCATTATCTCCCTTGAAATTTCTGCCTTCATATTTAATAAATACATTTTCTTTGGCATTAAAAGAATTGTTATCACCGAAGATTTCTAAATAGCCACTTTCTAAATTCATGTTATTTTCGTTATCTTCCAGGTTATAATTTAAAACCACTTGGTTTTCAAATATGTACTTTTCATTTTCTAAAAAAGCAGTTAAATTCTTCGCTTGAACTTCACCATCTTCGTAATCTACTTTGATTTCATCTTCTAAAGATAATTTGTTTTCTTTTCTAAATAATTCACCTTTTTGAGCTTTTATAGTAGTATCATTTTTTCTTATAACTAAATTTCCACTTAAAATAGTGGTTTCATCTTTATACTCAAGTTGATCAGCATTAATATAAACTGTATCTGCTTCAGATTGATTTTCTTCCTGTGCTATAACATTAGGACTAATAGTTAATAAAACAATTGTAAAAATTATGAATGCACTTTTTATTTTATGATTTTTCATATAATAAATCGCATGCTAAACTTCCTTACTTATAGTTAGGAAGTTTCAGCGACTGCCCCCTCCTTCCTTTTTATACTATAATATATTTTAATTATTTTCTTTATTCAGCATTTCTGTAATCTCAGAATCAAAAATAAGTTGATCTTCATTTTTGATAAACTCTACTCCATGAGAAGGAAATAAGTTGATTTGATATTGAATTGTATACTCATCTTTTAAATAATCATAACTAAATATAATTTCCCTACAATGAAAATTCTTCTTCAACTGTAAATTGGCTTCCTTAATAACATCATCATCTTCAAAATCAAAACTGAGATTGTTTTCTAAATACCAACCCCAATCTCCGGATATTTCATATGAAAAATTACTATCTAATTCCACCAATCTATTTTTGTTTAGTTCATATTCCAATCCTAATTTATGTTTAATTCTATTATTTTCATATCTGCTAGTTAAGAACATATTCTCTTCAAAAATTTCTTCATTTAAATCATATGTAGTACCTATTTCAATATTCCAATTTTTAAAAGGTTTAAAATTAGCTATCATTTCTAATGGGGAATATTGATCGGTCTCAAAATTATAGCCGGTATTTAATTCTATTTTTACTTTCTTCCCTTTTTTATATGTCAATTGATTTTTTACAAGCGTCTTAAACTCCGCCTGGTCAAAATTAAAAGGGCTAAAACCTAAATATCTATTCTGCTGATATGTATTTTTTAAAGTAAGATTATTACCTAAACTTGTAGTTAATTCCAAGTCGGTTTCGGAAACTGCTTGGTACGGCCGATAAGAACTTCCTTCATACTTGACATTATAGAAATTAGAATGGAATGATTGGTCTAAATTTAAATTATTAAAATCTCCTATTTCAAAATTATTTTTATATATTATTTCTGCTCTAGTTCTTTTCCCTTCTATTTTACTTTCATCTTCATAATAATGACCCGCTTGTAATTTATATTTGAAATTGCCTTGAGGTTTATATTCTGCAGTAACTTCGGGAGCTTTATAAAAAGCCACTTCATCTTCTGATGAAAAAATGGGATCATATCTTTCCCAAAGTAATTGATAGTTATAATCCCCATATTCCTTCGAAATATATCCTTTACCACCCCATCTGGTTTTAGTTTCAGAATCAGGTTCAATTCTTTTTTCACGTTCATAATTAAGACCAGTTTCCCAGTTGTTTCCCCATTCGTTGGTCGCAGTAATATTTCTACCATTATATTCTGTTAGACCTTCCTCAGGATCCAAATCATAATCTAACTCATAATTAAGATCTAATGATAAACTATTAAAATATTCATTTTTAAATGAGAGATCGGAACCGTATGATTTGATATCTTTATAATCTGATTGAAAGTAATCCACTTCATCTAAATATAAATCAGCTATTATTTTCCTGTCTTCCTTGTTATTACTAATTCTTAGTTGTGTTTCGTAATCATTTTTTTCATCATAATATTGGTATTTATATTTAAATTCTTCTTCCCAGTGATTCCCTTGATATTGATGATAGATTTCTCCTTCCCAATTAAATAAATTAGGAATATTTATATTATTGTCCTGTTTATAGTAATAAATATAACCTTCGTTATTTGGTTTTTTTATAAAATACTGTTTTACTCCACCGGCAAATCCACTTAATGTATAGTAATCCAGATACAGACTGCCAGGTAAATTATATTTATCTAAATAATATGTATAAGTGGTCTTTAAAAACCAGCCTCTTCTACTATTATATCCGGCTCTAGGAAAGAAATTTTGCTTTTCATCTTTAAGTGAAATATATAAAAATGGCCAGTAAAATAAAGGTAGTTCTCCCTTTAACTCCCTAAAAACAACATGATATGCTTTAAGATGATCTCCGGGGGTGATCTCAACTCTCTTTGCATCAAAATAGTAATGAGGTTTTTCAAAATCACAACCAGTAATTTGCCCAGGTAGTAGATCTATATTTTTAGCCTTTTTAAAAAGTTTATCACTTTTACCTTCCATTTTTATTTTTATAAGATCTGCTTTTATGTAAATGTTATCGTACTTTCCATTTACATTTCCCTCGATTCGAACCATATTTAGTTTTTCATTGTAGCTAATTGAATCACTATTAATATTTAGTTCGTCGGCAGCTTTAACAGTATTCAGTGAAAAAGCCGGAAATATTAATAGAGAAATTAACAATAAACCAGGTAAAAATTTAAATAATAGATCTCTTAATGATTCTTTCCAAAATAATATGAAAATGCCCAGACTTAAAAATATAATATTAGGCAACCATGCGGCTAATAAAGGAGGTAATATTCCATTTCTCCCTAGTGACCTAGAAACGGACAATATTAAATAATAGAAAAATATTATAACAATGGTTAACGTTATATTAACCGCTTTACTCTCTTTATTTGTTAAACTCAAGGGAACAGCTATCAGTACAAAGATAAAGGCTACTAAGGGCTGGGCTAATTTAAGATGATAATCAACTAATAAGGAATTTACACTGATACCGCTTTCTTTAAAAAGCTTAATGTTTTTTGCTAATTCTCTACGACTCATTTCATCTGTAGTTTTTTGATTACCATATACTTCTTTCATTTCTTCACTAATTTGGAATTTCATTTCATCGAATTGACTTTCTAGTATAATATTCCCTTCATCATTATATTCATGAATTATACCATTTTGTAATATCCAAACATTTTCTTCAATTTTACCTTTCTTGGCGGTGATTACTTCTGGAAACTTTTTTTCATTATTATCAGATTTTATGTTATATATAGTTATATTATTTAGCGTTTCATTTTCTTCCTTATATTCTTTTACATAAAAAAGTCTCCCTTTAGGTCCTTTAAAAAACACTTCTTCTCTTGTATTAGGCATACTCTCTTTTAATACCGTTGTTCTTATAATATTTTTAGCCTTATGGTTTGACCATGGTACAACTCTTTCATTAAAATATAATGTTAATCCACTAACTAAAATACCAATTATTAAAACCGGTATAATAAGTCGGTATAAGCTTACTCCTCCCATCCTAAAAGCAGTAAGTTCGTTTTCTCGATTTAATCTTCCTATTCCAGTCATTGTAGCAAATAAAATAGCTATAGGAAATGTTCTAACGATAATATCTGGTAAATTATATAATAATAATTTCAAAACTAAATTAATAGGTACATTCTTGACTATTATTAAATCTGTTAATTGAAATAAATAATTACCCAGTAATATAATAGTAATTATAATAACAGAATATATAAAAGGATAAGTAATTTCTTTTATTATGTACTTGTCTAAAATTCTTATATATTTTTTATTCATTAAAATCCCTCATATTGACCAATAGTTTATTATAATTTATCTATTATATTATTTTATAACGATCTTTTTAGTTTTACTTTTGATTTCATAATTTTCAGCAACTATATTAACCTCTATTAAATATTCTCCGCTGGCTAATTCAGACAAGTCAATAACCTCTTTAAATTTTAAAACACTATTAGCTTTTATTTCTTTTTTCTCAAAAGCTTGAGTAAACATTTTATTTTCTGCCCAGTTATAAACAATTTTATCTTTTTGGTCTCTAATAATGATATTATATTTCTGACTAGAACTAAATTCTAAGGTAATCTTTTCTTTAGACTGGTTTGAAATTTCTATATCCAAAGCTAAATTATCATTTTTATTAATCTTATCTTCCATATTTAAGCTTAACTCTAATTTGTTATTATTTGTTTTATCATTCATTTCTATTTTGTCCTTAAAAATCATTTTTAAAAATTCAAAGGGAACTAAAACACGTTCATTTATTTGAAGAGGTTTATATTTGAGTTGAATATTTCCTTCACTTGATTTAACTAAATTATTATTAAAGGTAAATATGTAGAAATTATTTTTATAGATTATCAAATGTTTATCATTATTCAATTCTTCAAAATAAAAGTCTTCCATATTTTTAAATTGATCTATTGGTATATAGCTATTATCTTTTAAAATATCTGGAGTGATATCAAAATCAATATTATTATTCCCCACTTTAAAATCAGAACCAAAAGCCATAGAATTAAATAATATAAGGATTATAATAATTATAAAAGCTAATTTTTTCACCTTATCACTTCCCTATTCTACCTATTTTCAATTTCCATTAATCCATTCACTTCAATATTAGTATCATCTTCATCAGGCACATAAAACATATCTATATCTTTGTTACTATAAGTACCTCCCGCCTGAAAATCAATTTGGCTATCATATTCACCATAATAATCTCCTGCATCAATTGTTTGATTTTCATTAACATCTCTCCAAGCTAGCAAGTACAATTTTCCCGTAGCAACTTCATCTAATTGATAGGAACCATCTTTATTCATTATAATTAATTCACTCTTTAAGTTAAATGATCCATTTTCTTTAGTAGCAGCAAAAACATATGGTCTTTTCAATTTTTTATTTAAAAGAGCTCCATAGGCATCTACTAACCCATAACCATAAATATTGTCTTCTCCAGTTGTCCCAAGGTCAACTGCTGTAGAAGTCAACCTTTTCCTAACACTTGTAAGTTTAACCCCATTAGCTAATAATAAGGCTGCTACTCCACTTACATAAGGCGTAGACATTGAAGTTCCACTTAAATATATATAATCTTGATTAATACCAGATGTACTGTATATTTGACCATACTGATTACCACCAGGTGCTACCAAATCTAAATTAGATCCCGTATTAGAATAATCAGTTATATTATTATTAACATCAGTTGCTCCAACTACAATAGTTTCAGGATGGCGGGCAGGATATTGGACTTCATTATTACCCGCATTACCAGAAGCAGCCACCATAATTATACCCTGGTTGTAAGCATTTTTAATTGCCTCATATATTGCAGAACTTTCATTTGGACCAGCAAAGCTCATGTTTATAATATCAACATTTTGTTCTACAGCATAATCAATTGCTTCTGCCACCACAACAGAACTGGCGGGGTCATCGTTATCAAAAACTCTTATAGGTAACAACTCTGTTCTCCAGGTAACCCCGGCTATACCTATTCCATTATTCCCCACAGCACCAATAATACCACTAACATGTGTACCATGACTATAATTAGTTGATTCATCTATTGGTTCATTATCGTCATCTACAAAGTCCTTCCCATCTATAAAATTTATATTTGCCTCAAGATCTTCATGGTTAGGGATAATTCCACTATCGATAACTGCAACTTTAACATTTCTGCTCTCATTGACAATATCCCAGGCAGCTTCTAAATTCACTCGGCGATTACCCCATTGATTATTATAATATTCATCATTAGGTTTATAGGATAAACTATATATATAATTTGGCTCTGCCCATTTTACACTATTTAGTTTATTAAATCTTTCAACTGCTTTTAGAACTCCCTTAGTTTTTGGTAGTTTATAAATTTTAATATTATTGTTTTTTATATTGAGAGATTTGATTCTATTTAACCCCTTATCCTTTTCAAATTTTTGAATCCCTCGATTATTTACAGATGTTTTAAAGTTCACTATTATTTCGCCTTTTTTATATTTATTATTTGCACTTGTAGTTGAACCCGTAGATTCTAGAATATTATTAGAGTTAGCTGTTTCAAGATTCCCCAAACTGTATTTAACTGAACTATTATATATATGAACTACTCCATTAACACTAACATTAGAAGTTTGCAATGATAAAGTGCTATTTATTATTTTATCATTATCAATTATAATTTCTCCAGAATAATCATTGTATTCAGCATGCGAAACTTTCCAATTATGGGTCCCTTCACTAATTTTTTTAATACTGTAATACCCATCTTGATTTGTACGGGTAGATTTACCCTCTATTGAAACTTCAGCATTTTCTATTGGATTATTAAACCCTTCAGTAGTTATTGTTCCTTTAATATTATAATAATTTAATTGGCCATTAGAACTACAACCGGTTAATAATATTAATACCAATACCATAACTACAAGAATATAATATTTTTTTGAAGTTCTCATAATTGACTCCTATTTAAAAATATGATTTATACATCATATATTAATTATTATACATTATCTGTTCATTACCTCCCTATAAAAATAGGTAATTATTACATTTTTTCTTATTCTTAACCCATAAAATAGAAACTATAAATACAAAATATCTTCCCATTAGGTTTACTCAAACTTATCTATTTTTTCTTTTTCAAGTTAAAAACCTTATTCAATATCTACCCATATATTAAAAACCGGGGAAGAAACCCCGGCTTTTGAAATTTATTATATGATTTTTTTAAAAACAAACATGACAATTTTATTTATCTAAATTACTTTTTAAGTCATTGAAGCCTCATATATTGCTTCAATTGAATTGGCAATAGTCTTATTAAATTCTTCATCTGTTTGATCTGCTTTTAATCCTTCATGTAAAGCTCGAGAATAACTAGCAATCATACCTGGATTGCGTGATAATAGATCTACTGCCTCTTCTCGGCTATAACCTCCAGATAGTGCAGCTACTCTCATCACATTAGGATGTTCAATGAAGTCAGAATAAAAGCCATCTTCATTCGGTAAAGAAAGCTTCAATATTACTTCTTGATCTTCAGATAGATTATTGAGTTGTTTTAAAATCTCTTTTTTCATCAATTCCTCTGATTTCCCTTTATCTTCACTATAAATATCTATCTCTGGTTCTACAATAGGCACTAAGTCAGCATCAATTATTCTTTTAGCGAATTCAAATTGTTGTTCAATTAGCTTTTTAATGCCATCTGGATTTGCATTTTTTACTACTGAACGCATTTTTGTGCCAAACATATTTGTTTCATGAGCTAATTCAAATTTCTTATCTAAGTCTGTAATGGGTTTCATTAATTTAACTCCATCTTCTTCATCTTTCATACCTTTGTCTACTTTTAAGAATGGCACAACTCCTCTTTCTTCCCAAAGATAATCCCCAGTCAATTTGCCTTTAATTTCATTCTTAACGGTATGCTTAAATAAAAGTGCGGCAAGTATACGATCGGAATCAAAAGCAGGACTAGTAATAATACGTGTTCTCATAGCATGAACAAGATCCATCATTTCTTCTTTACTGTCGTAATCGTTTTCTGTTATTCCATACTTTTTTAATGCTTTTGGTGTACTACGATCACTCTGATCCAGAGCGGCAATAAAACCATTACCATTCCTCATTATTTCAGCTTGCTCTTTATTCATTTTATCCACCCCTTCTAACATAAATATATACCTATTATTATAATTATAGAAAAACTATTATAATCCTCTTTGTTGAAGTGCACTAATTTGATGGAACTTCAACTACTTCGGTTTATTATAAAATTCATTATCTTTTCAGCATCTGGTGGACAACCTTCAATATATTCTTCTGCTTTTTGACAGCAGTTTCCGATCCCGATACCTTTTATTTTTTCTCCCTGATAACCCTGTCCTATTTTTATTTTTTTAGGGATATCTTCAAACTTACCTATTTTATCGATTTTTTTAAGAGCCTGAATTAAACTATCATAACAAGCAGAACAAACATCTTTAGCTACAATTTTATCAGCATATTTTTTTAATTTCTCAGACTTATAATTAATTTTTACACTTTGATTTTGATTTAGTTCTTTTATTTCCGCTTGCTTCCAATCTTTATTTCCTACCCCAATTTGATGAGCTATTTCTATATATTCAACTTCAGTTTGAGAATAACCCATCAACTCTGTTATATAACTATCAATTAATACTGGGTCTTTAGCAGCCATTATTCTATCCATTTTTACAGGGTTACCTCCTTCTTCAAAATCTAAATCACCATATATACCATCTATAATTATTAAATCTTGTTTTAGAAGTTTATTTAAATATGCAATTGGCTTATGTAAACCTTGTCTGTGAAATTTCCGTTTCTCACTATTGGAAATACATCCCTTTAAATTCTTAAGTGCACAGGTGATTTTTGTCTGAGAATGCCCCTTAAGAACCGGGACGTTTATAATATAATCAGCATTCAAAGCTGTTACAGCTATCTCTATCTTCAAATCTTTATATGATTTAGTTATATATTCATCTTGTTGAAGATCATGTAAAGGGACTTTATGTTTTTGAGAAAGTTCTTCATAACCACAATATTGAAAAGCCCTATCAGTATTTTCTCCAACCCAAGAGCCTTCCATGATTATTATATTATTAAAACCCTTATCTTTTAGATACTCAATTATTCCTTCCACAATTTCGGGGTCAGTAGTTGCTCCCTTTTGGGTTTTGGTGGCATTAATTAAGTTAGGTTTGAGTGCAATTAGATAATCCTTTTTTAATTCGGTTTCTATTTGAATTTCTGATAATAAATTTTTTACCATATTTCTGCCTTTATCTCCATAGTTAATAAATATTTGATTACTATTCATTTTACTACCCCCTTATTAGAATTATTTCAAAAGAAAATTTTAAAAATACTTCTTAATGTCTGTTTTTCTTAATATATATATTATCTATAATAATTTTATACCCTGCCTATTACCAGAAAAAATCGTCAGGCAAACAGTGTAATCTCAAATCAAATTTTTATATGAAATAAAATTTTATTATTTCTATAGTTTTTGAAGGAATATTGTGAGATATAAACAAATTAAGTAATGATAATTTTGAATTATTGATATATTAATTATCACTATTTTCATTATATGTAAAAACCTTAAATTTTTGAATGAAATTTTAAACCATAATAAAATGGGGGGAGTAACAACTAAAGCTTATAAAAATTATAAGGAGGTTATCTAGTGAGTAATTTTATCAAAAACAAAAGAGGCACACTTTTTATTATCGCTATTGTCTTAATTTTAGGCGGAAGTATCTTTGCCCATATGTTTAATACTTCCTTTTATTCTACAGATGTAGATAGAATAAATTTTGAAACAAATCGTGGTGTGTTGTCAGGTCTACTCTATAAACCAGAAGGTGCAAGTGCAGAAGATCCTAGGCCTACTATTGTAACGACGCACGGCTATTTAAATTCGGCCGAAATGCAGGATGCACCTGCTATTGAACTTTCAAGACGAGGTTATGTTGTTTTAGCTTTAGATCTTTATGATCACGGTCATTCCATAAACAAGACCGAATTCGGTCCTTCCGATGCTTTCTTTACCTTTTGGACAACCGCTATGCATAATGCAGCCAATTATATGTATGAACAGGATTATGTATTAAAGGATGAAGAGGGTAATGGAATACTGGCTGTTGCCGGTCACTCCATGGGTGGATTTTCTTCCACAATGGCAGTAGTTGAAGATGAAAAATTCTTTGCAGAAAACGGGTTCAGAAAAATTCATTCCGTCTTAACGATGGGCTCAGATTATAGTTTTACTAGTTATGTCGGAGTAACTCCAGATGTTGCCTTTAAATCTCACGGGCCACGAATGGTAGGTAAGGTAGCAGCACATTACGATGACTTTTTCTTCGATTCTGAAGCAAGTCAATCCGGCAAAACAGTTGTATATAAAGATTATATTGAAACTGAAGAAGGACAAAATCTTTTAGGGAACCCATCCAATCCAGAAAGTGGAGAAATATATACTTTAGATAACGGAGGAAAAAGAGTAATTTATACTCCTAGTGAAATACATCCCTGGAACCACTTTTCAGCTACTACAACAAGTCATCAAATAGATTTTTATAATACTGCTTTTAGCAGTTATACTTCTCCCAATCAAGCTAATGTAGATTTGAATCCTGATAATCAAATCTGGTTTTATAAAGAACTATCAGAGTTTATAGCAATGCTTGGATTTTTCTTACTC
>JAIPEX010000048.1 GCA_021736945.1 Halanaerobiales bacterium
TATTAATAGGTTTCACCTCTTTTTTGTGAGTATTTTTGTTTTTTCCTATTAACTATATTCAACAAAAAATGGGGTGAAGCCTTTTTTATATTGTTTTAATTACTGTTAAATCAAGGCTCATTTTTATGAAATTTGCTTAATTAATTTTAGCGTTCTAATTATCTTCATATAAAAAATTGGAGAGGTGAGAATATTGAAAATAGTAAGATTCAAAAAAGACAATAATATTTATTATGGAAGACTTGAAGATGACCGAATTAATAAAGTAGAAGGTGATATATTCAATAATTACAAAATTACTTCGGAATATATGAATAAAAATTCTGTTAGTTTATTACCTCCTGTTTCTCCTTCTAATATTATAGGTATTGGACTTAATTATAAAAGACATGCTCTTGAAAGTAATAAAAGTTTTCCCGAAAAACCAATTATCTTTTTAAAAGCGACTACAAGTATTCTTGGACATAAGAAAAATATAAAACTTCCTAATGTTGCCCCTAATTGGGTAGATTTCGAGGGGGAATTAGCCATTATAATAGGGAAAGAAGCTAAAAATATTAAAGTTAAGAATGTAAAAGATTATGTATTAGGATATACTTGTGCTAATGATGTTAGTGCAAGGGACTGTCAATTCGAATTGGATAATCAATGGGCAAGAGCGAAATCTTTTGATACTTTTTGTCCGATAGGTCCTTGGATTGAGACAGAACTTAATAATCCGGACAATAGTAATATAACTACGAAATTAAATGGTGAAATTATGCAAGATTCAAATACTTCTAATCTGATTTTCAATACAAAAAAATTAGTAAGTTATTGTTCCAGAAATTTCACCCTTAAACCTGGTACCATTATATTAACTGGTACTCCAGATGGAGTAGGATTTGCAAGAGATCCCCAAGTGTTTTTAAAAAAAGATGATAAAATAGAAATTGAAATCGAAGGTATCGGAAGACTTGTAAATAAAGTTATTAATTAAATTTTTGAAATTAATAGAAATTAATATAAAGAATAATCTCCTTTGCATATTATATATAAGGAGATTATTTATTTTTTTGCAACGAAATTTTTAAAAAAATCAAAATAAAAAAAGGAATTTTTAACATTTTGTTGAAAGGTTAAATTAAGAGTTAAAATTCAGAATATTAAAAATATGTATGATTTAATTTCTTTTTTAAATGCGCGCAATATAATAAATTTTGATATTTATAATTTTACAAAATTAAAATATTGATTTTATTCATTTGGGATAAGTAGAGTTTATTTAACTATCATAAAAAGGGAGTGTTTAAAATTATGAAAGAGGCTGAACAAAAAATTGCTGAGATGATGGAAAGGGCTCGAAAAGCTCAAGAGAAAATTGCTGAATATGATCAAGATGAAGTAGATGAACTAGTGAAAGCAGTTGCTATTGAATGTATGAAAGATGAAAATGCTATGGAAAATGCTAAATTAGCAGTAGAAGAAGGAGAAATGGGTAAAGTAGATGATAAGTATAAAAAAATATTAGCTAAGGTAAAAGGTGCTTACAATGATATCAAAGATATGAATACTGTTGGAAAAATAGATGAGGATAAAGAAACAGGTATTTCTAAATTTGCAAAACCAGTAGGAGTAGTAGGAGGTTTAATACCTAGCACTAATTGTGAAGCAACTCCTCCTATCAAAGGGCTATTTACTATTAAAGGTCGTAATGCAATAATAATGGCCCCTCATCCAAAAACTAAAAGGACTTCTTGTATGATGGCAGATCTGATGAGAAAAGCTTTAAAAGAAAAAGGGGCTCCAGCTGATATAATTCAGTGTATTGAAGAACCTAGTTTGGAACTTGCTAATGAACTTATGAAACAATGTGATTTAATAGTAGCGACTGGTGGAACGAGCATGGTAAAAGCAGCTTATAGTTCGGGGACTCCAGCCTTTGGAGTAGGACAGGGTAATGCTACAGTGATTGTTGATGAAACAGCTGATATTGAAAGTGCTGCTGAAATGGTAAGAAAGAGTAAGACTTTTGATTATGCAACAAGCTGTTCAACAGAAAATTCTCTGGTAGTTGAGGAATCAATATATGATGATTTCATGGATGCTTTGCAGTCAGAAGGGGGATATTTAGTTAACGAAGCAGAAAAAGAAAGATTAGGGAATGCTCTTTGGCCGGATGGTAAAAATTTAAATAAAGATATTGTAGCAAGATCTCATAATGTTATCGCAGATGCAGCAAATATAGAACTCCCTGAAGACAAGTCTTTCTTTATAGCAAAAGAAGAAAATGTTGGTCCCAATTATCCATTTTCTCGTGAAAAACTTGCAGTAGTAGTAGCGGTATATAAATATAGAGGGTTTGAAAATGCTTTAAAGAGATTAAATGAGATTATATCCTTTGAAGGCCTGGGTCATTCTTGTGGGATCCATTCAACCAATAAAGAACATATAGAAGCATTAGGAGAAAGTGCAAAAGCAAGTAGAATTATGGTTAATCAACCTCAGTGTCTTGCAAATAGTGGTAATTGGTTTAATGGAATGCCCTTTACATTAAGTTTAGGTTGTGGAACCTGGGGAGGAAATATTACAACTGAAAATATAAGAATGAAGCACTTCCTCAATGTGAGCTGGTTAGCTGAACGAATCGAACCAAATGAACCATCTAATAAAGAATTATTTGGACAAGAAATTAACTAAAAAGATCCCCAGCTACCTATGCTAGGGTTCTTAATAATATATTCAATTTTAAAAAGGAGTTGGTTTAATTGATTATTGGGGTTCCCAAAGAAATTAAGACGAATGAAAATCGTGTTGCTATTACTGCAGCTGGAGTAAAAGCATTTGTAAACGAGGGGCATAAAGTTTTTATTGAGAAAAATGCTGGTAAGGGTAGTGGAATTAGCGATGATCAGTATGTGAGTGCTGGAGCAGAAATGTTGGAAACTCCAAAAGCTGTTTTTGAAGCATCCGATATGATTATGAAGGTTAAAGAACCATTAGAAAAGGAATATAATTATTTTAAAGAGGACCAAATTCTCTTTACATATTTGCACTTAGCAGCAGAAGAAAAGTTGACTGAAGCTTTAATGGAAAAAAATGTGGTCTCTATTGCCTATGAAACCATTCAATTAGAAGATGGTTGTTTGCCGCTTCTTACACCTATGAGTGAAGTTGCTGGACGTTTAGCAACTCAGGAAGGGGCAAGATTTTTAGAAAAACCACAGGGTGGTAAAGGAATATTGTTAGGCGGTATTCCAGGTGTACCTTCAGCTAAAGTAGTAATTATTGGAGGCGGGATTGTTGGCATTAATTCAGCCAAAATGGCAGTAGGATTAGGAGCAGATGTTACAATTTTAGATATTAATCCTTCTCAAATGAGATATATTGATGATGTATTTAATGGAAGAGTAAAAACTCTAATGTCCAATGAGCATAATATTAGGTACGCTATTCAGGATGCTGATTTAATAATTGGCGCTGTTTTAATTCCTGGTGCTAAGGCCCCAGATTTAGTAACTGAAGAAATGATCAAAGAAATAACCGAAGGTTCAGTCATAGTAGACGTTGCAATTGATCAAGGAGGTTGTATTGAAACTACTTATCCAACTACCCATAGTGACCCTGTATTTACTAAACACGGAGTTGTCCATTATTCAGTTGCAAATATGCCTGGGGCAGTTGCTAGAACATCTACCTTTGGTTTAACTAATTGTACACTACCTTACGCTTTAAAATTAGCTAATAAAGGATATAAACAAGCGATGATAGAAGATAAAGCTCTGGCAAAAGGTCTTAATGTATATGAAGGAGATATCACTTACAAAGCAGTAGCTGAGGCATTTGATATGGAATATACCCCTCTTGAAGATGTTTTAGAAAATTTTTAAATTTTATGTTGATATTATAATATTAAGAGAAAATGAAAAGCAGGAGTCTTTAACAAATTGTTGAAGAGTTATATTATAAGTGAAAATTCAGAACATTTGAACAATGAATATTTTTGTCCGCTTATAATAAGGGGGGTGAGAAAGATAAGATTTGATGTTGATGAAGAAAGAGAGATCCATCCAATTTTAGAAAACTATATACCAGTAGTTAAAGGAATGGCGGAAACATTAGGTGAGAATGGGGAAATAGTATTACATGATTTAAGCAGACCGGATTCTTCATTGTTTGTAATAGCTGGAGATATAACAGGTCGTGAAGTTGGCGCACCAAGTACTAATCTTGTCTTAAGACAATATAGAGAAAAGGATGAACCTGAGGATTTATTAAACTATAGTGTGGACTTACCGGATGGACGTATGATTAAAAGTTCAATAATTTTCATTCGTGATTTAGAAGGTGAAGTTATTGGCTGTTTAGGAATTAATTATGAGTTAACAAACATGATAATGGCTAAAAAATCTATAGAAAAGTTTTGTAATTTGGATAACAATCATAATAAAAGGACAGAGTTGTTTACCGCCAATATTAATGAAATGATTGATCTATTGATTGAGCAAGCTAAAGGTATGATAGATAGACCGGTCCCATATATGAGTAAAGAAGATAAAATTAAAATAATTGAATACTTAAATGATAAAGGTGCTTTTGTTGTTCAGGGTGCAGTTGAAAAAATAGGCGAGAAACTTGGGGTTACTCGACATACAATTTATAATTATCTTAAAGAGATAGAAGCTGAATAAATAAAAGAGGTGTTATAATGGCAGATAAAAAGTTAAGTTTATTAGATTTCAGAAGAATGAAGGAAAATAATCAACAGGTTACTTGGATTACTGCTTATGATTATCCTACTGCGATGTTTGCTGAAAGGGCTGGGATCGATATGATTTTGGTGGGTGATTCTTTAGGAATGGTGGTAATGGGATATGATGGTACTGAACCAGTTACCATGGAAGAGGAATTACACCATTGTAAAGCTGTTAGAAATGGTGCTCCAGAAACTTGGATTATTGGAGATATGCCTTTTATGTCTTATCAAGTATCAGTGGAAAAAGCAGTGGAAAATGCCGGTAGATTAATCAAAGAAGGAGATTCTGACTGTGTAAAACTTGAGGGAGGTAAATCCGTTACTGATCAGATTAAAGCAATAAATGAAGCTGGTATTTTGGTCATGGGCCATATCGGATTAACACCACAGAGTTCAGGACAATTTGGCGGATTTAAAGCTCAGGGTTTAACAGTTGATAGTGCGAGAGAAATTATTAAAGATGCCTATGCTATTCAGGAAGCCGGCGTGTTTTCAATGGTTGTTGAAGCAGTTCCACCCAAAGTTACTAAATTCTTAGCTGATAATTTAGATGTACCTGTTTATGGTATTGGAGCTGGAAAATGTGATGGTCAGGTGTTAGTAAATGCTGATATGTTAGGGATGTTCGATTTCACACCTCGTTTTGTAAAAAAATATGCTAAACTAGCCAAAATCCAAACAGAAGCGTTTGAAGAATTTATCAAAGAGGTGCAAGAAGGAGAATTTCCAAGTGAAGAACATGTTTATAATATTAAAGAAAAAGAAGAAAAATATGAGGAAATGTTTAGAGAATTTAAATAACTGGTGAAAGTAAACAGAATTTATTTAGTAAAGTGAATATTTCATTCACATAAAATATACTTAAATTTGAGGAGGAAAAATAGAAATGTCAGAAAAATTTAAATCTCCTGAAGAATTAGAAAAATTAAAAGAAAAATATATAATGCCTTCTGTTAGTCATTATTATGAAGAACCAATGAATTTGGTTAAAGGAGATCAACAATATTTATATGATTCAGAAGGTAATGGATATTTAGACTGTTTTGCTGGGATATTGACAAATATGAGTGGATATAATCAAAATGAGATTGAAGAGAAAGTTGTTGACCAAGTTAGAAAACTTAAACATACTTCTACAGTTTATCTAATTCAACCGATGTTAGAACTAGCAGAAAAATTAAGCGAGCTTGCTCCAGGCAATATAAATAAAACATTTTTTGTAAATAGCGGTACCGAAGCTACCGAGGGTGCTTTAATGTTAGCAAAATTTTTCACGGGTTCTAGTTCTATATTAGCTTTACAACACTCTTATCACGGACAATCTTATATAGCAAGAGGTGTTACAGGGATAGCTCAGTGGAAAGAAGCAGAGTTATTTACGACTCCAGGAGTTCATTTTGTACCGAATGGATACTGTTACCGTTGTCCTTTTGGTAAAGAATATCCTAGTTGTAATATTGATTGTGCTCGTTATGCGGAAGAAGTAATAAAAACAGCCACTCCCGGTCATATTGCCGGAATAATTGCTGAACCAATTCAGGGAGTAGGTGGTTTTGTGACACCTCCTGATGAATATTTTAAAATTTTATATGATATAGTTAAAAAATATGGAGGAGTTTATATAAGTGATGAAGTACAAACCGGGTTTGGCAGAACTGGAGAAAAAACCTTTGGTATAGATCATTGGGGAGTAGAACCAGATATGATGACTTTTGCAAAAGGAATGGCAAATGGTTCTCCAATTGGAGCTTATATGGCTACAGATGAAATTGCTGATAGTTTCAAAGGTTCTAACATAAGTACCTTTGGTGGCAATCATGTATCTTCCACAGCCGCATTAGCTAACTTAAACTTTATTGAAGAACATAATTTAGTTCAAAATACTGCCGAGGTCGGGCGATATTTAAAAGAAGGATTAGAAGACTTAAAAAACAGGCATAAACTCATTGGAGATGTAAGGGGTAAAGGTTTAATGCTTGGAGTTGAATTAGTAACAGATAGAGATGAGAAGACTCCAGCTCCAGATAAAACAAAAGAAGTTATGGAAGCTGCTAAGAATAAGGGTTTGTTAGTTGGAAAAGGCGGCTTATATGGAAATGTATTAAGAATTGCACCTCCCATTATATTTGATAAAAATGATTGTGATGATGCTATAGATATTTTGGATAGAGCTATCTCAGAAGTTTAATTTAAAACATTATGGTTAAGTGAATAGAAGATGTTGCATAAAATACTTATTCTAATTTATCAGCTATTCTTTCCCCTGCCTAAAAGGATAGATCTGCAACATCTTCTTTAAATCCTTAAAAATATATAAAAAAATATTTATAAGTAAATAAAAAGGGGAGTTTTTATGAATTATGGCAATGTTATTGAAAAACTTGATGAAGAGGGGTTAATTAAGTTCACCTCTGATATTGTTCAAATACCAAGTGTATATGATGAAAATATAGAAGGAGCAAATGAATCAGAAGTAACAAAATATGTCAGTAAATTTTTAAAGAAAGAAGGATTTGAAGTCCATATTGATAAAGTTGAAGAAGGTAGATCAAATATAATTGCGTTCTTGAGAGGTGACAAAAAAGGTAAAACTATATTATTTGAAGGTCATCAAGATGTTGTATCTATTGGTGATGAAGAGGACTGGACTCATAATCCTTTCGGAGCAGAAATAGTTGAAGAAAATGGAAAAAAAATAATGTATGGCAGAGGTGTTAATGATACTAAAGAAAATATGGCGGCAGCAATTTTTGCTGCTAAAGCAATTAAAGATTCAAATGTTGATTTCAGAGGTAATATTTTGTTGTGTATACCAGTAGATGAAGAAGGAATGATGATTGGAATTAAAGATTGTATAAAAAAAGGATGGCTAGATGATGTAGATGCAGCAGTTGTTTGCGAACCGGAAGATAAACAACTATGCATATATCAAAAAGGAGCTTTAAGGATTGAAATAAGAGTTAAAGGTAAAATGGCTCATGGTAGTATGCCTTTAACAGGAAAAAATCCAAATTGGGGAATGGCAAAAATAATAAATGAAATAGAAAAGTTGGAATTCCTTGAGAAAAAAAGAGTGGGTGAACATGAATATTTGGGTTGGCCTAGTTTTACTCCCACTGTAGTGAAATCCCCTGAAAAAGGTGTTGCCCAATTAAATGTTATTCCTAATAACAGTTTTATAACACTCGATATAAGGACCATACCAGGACAAGAGCACGATACTATTATTAATCAAATCAGGGCAATAATAAAAAAATTAGAAGAAAAAAAATCAGTTGATTATAAAAGCTTTGAAACTGAAATGGAAGTTATTGATAACAGGCCTTGGACCAAAACTGATAAGGAAGAGCCGGTTGTAAAAGCAATTGGTAAAGCATATACAGATATTGAGCATAAAGAGCCTGTTTACAATGGTGTACCTGGTGCAACAGATGGTACTTTCATTAAAGCTTGGGAAAATATACCTGTTATTGTGACAGGTGCTGGAGCTAGAGATGTACCTCATCAAATAGATGAATGGGTAGAAGTAGATCATATAGTGGATGTTTCAAAGATATATGCTCTTACAGCTCTCTATTTCTTAAATGAAGAAATTGATAGTTAAAAAAACAATCAATATAAAAGGAGGGATAAATTGAAAATAGCCATAATTGGAGCCGGAGCAATGGGAAGTTTATTCGGAGGTTATTTATCTAAAAGTGGTAATGAGGTAACATTAATTGATATATGGGAAGAACATGTTAATAAAATAAAAAATAAAGGTTTAGTTATAAAAAAGGATGATAAAGAAATACATATCAATCCTAAAGCAAAAACTACTAGTGAAGATTTAGACCCAGTAGATTTAGTTATTATATTTGTCAAATCAATATATACAGAAGATGCTGTTACCCAAAATTTATCTATTATAAATGAGGATACTAAAGTCTTGTCCTTACAAAATGGGATTGGGAATATTGAAAAGATTGCTGCTAACGTAGATAAAAATAATATAATAGCTGGTACTACTTCACATGGGGCTACACTCTTAGGTCCGGGAAGAATTAAACATGCTGGTGAAGGAGATACTCATATCGGCAGTATAGAAGGAGATAATATCCAAAAAGTTCAAAAGGTTAAAAAAGTATTAGAAGAAGCAGGCTTTGTAACTAAAACATCAGATAATGTATTAAAATTAATTTGGGATAAATTATTAATTAATATTGGTATTAATGCCTTAACTGCTATATTAAAAATAAAAAATGGTCAAATTGTAGAATATAAAGAAAGTGAAGACCTTTTAAAAATGTTGGTAAATGAAGCAATTGATGTAGCCGAAAAAAAGGGGTTAAAATTTAATCGAAGTGAGATTATTAGTAAAGTAAAAGAAGTAGCGGAGATGACATGTGAAAACAGATCATCAATGTTACAAGATGTTTCAAACAAAAGAGAAACAGAAATAACTACTATTAATGGTGCGATTGTTAAACAAGCTGAAGAATACTCTTTAGATGTTCCCGCAAACAAAATAGTGACTAAAATGATAAAAACTATAGAATATCATTATTAAAAATTATAATTGTGTAGGATGTGTTCTTATGGAAAAAATAAAATTAACAGATATTGAAGATTTCGAATTTGGTACTGCTCAAGATGAAGAAGCAGCAACGGGTTGTACTGTTATATTAAATAAACTAGGTGCAGTTGCAGGAGTAGATGTGAGAGGTGGTTCTCCTGGCACCAGAGAAACTGATTTATTAGACCCAGTAAATTTAGTTCAAAAAATACATGGTCTAACTTTAAGCGGAGGTAGTGCTTTTGGCTTGGATGCTGCTTCAGGTGTTATGCAATATCTTGAAGAAAAAGACTATGGATTTGATGTTGGCGTTACAAATGTACCAATAGTATCTAGTGCTATTTTGTTTGATTTATTAGTAGGTGAACATGAGGTAAGACCGGATAAACAGATGGGATATAATGCTTGTTATAATCTGCATACAGAGGGGGTTCCAAATGGTAATTTTGGAGCAGGAGCTGGAGCTAGTATAGGAAAATATAATGGAATGAAATTTGCTATGAAGAGCGGTTTAGGAACTTACGCTATTAAAATTAATAATTTGAAAATAGGTGCGATCGTA
The DNA here is from genome assembly GCA_021736945.1 of Halanaerobiales bacterium. Classification (GTDB taxonomy): domain Bacteria; phylum Bacillota; class Halanaerobiia; order Halanaerobiales; family M55B127; genus M55B127. The sequence goes on from JAIPEX010000048.1 coordinate 9,853, forward strand.
GTAGTTAATTGTTTTGGCGATATAGTTAACCCAGAGAATGGGAATATTATAGCTGGAGCTTTTGATAAAGAAAAAAATGGGTTTTTAGATGCTGAAGAGGAATTGGTTAAACAGTTAAAAAGAGATAAAAATGTATTTAGTAATAATACAACTATAGGAGCTATAATTACAAATGCAAAATTAGATAAATCAGAAGCTAATAAAATTGCAAGTATTGCTCATGATGGATATGCAAAAACAATGATTCCTTCCCATTCATTAGTTGATGGAGATACAATTTTTACTTTAACAAATAATAAATTCAATGTGAATTTAAATACAATTGGTGTTCTTTCGGTAAAAGTAATGAGTGAAGCGATAATTAACGCAGTAAAATATTCAAAGGGTAAATATGGCTTAAAATCATTTTCTGATCTAGAAAAAACAAAGGGGTAAACTATTAAAGGAGCAGTGATTTATGGGGGAAAATAATGAAATTTTGACAGTGAAAAACTTAAGTAAGCACTTTGGAGGAGTAAAAGCACTTGATAAATTAAGTATGTCGGTTGATACTAATGATATTCATGGAATTATTGGACCAAATGGAGCTGGTAAAACAACCTTTTTCAATGTTGTCACAGGTATTTTAGAACCAACAAATGGAGAAATATTTTTTAAAAATACAAAAATTGATAATTTGAAAGCAGATGAAATTGCAAGATTAGGTTTTTCAAGAACATTTCAAAAAGGTAGTATAGTAGAAGATATGAATGTATTAGACAATGTTATGTCGGGGATGTATCTCTATAATAATACTGATCCGATAAAAGATTTTTTCTTTAAACATTTTTCTATTAGCAATAGAGAAAAAGAGATTAGAGAAAAGGCATTAGAGAGTTTGAAATTTGTGGGTTTAGAAGGTTACTCTGAGAGGTGGGCCGATGAACTTGTTTGGGTTGAAAGACAGTTATTACAGTTAGCTAGAGCTTTAGTCTTTGACCCTAAGTTAATAATGTTGGATGAACCCGCTTCAGGTATGGGAGATAAAGAAACCGACCAAGTAAAGAAAGTAATTAATAAAATTAATAGCAGGGATATTACTGTTTTAGTAATAAGTCATGATGTAAGCATGGTTATGGATTTATGTGATAAAATTACTGCTATCAATTTTGGGAATAAATTAAGTGAAGGAAAACCCAAAGACGTTAAAAATGATCCTAAAGTATTGGAGGCATATCTAGGTGAATAATTCAACTAAAATTCTTGAGATGAAGGATGTTTCAGTTTTCTATGATTCTATTCAGGCCTTAAATAACATTACTCTTGAAGTCGGAGAAGGAGAAGTAGTAGCTCTTATAGGTGCTAATGGAGCAGGCAAATCTACTTTGTTAAAATCTATATTAAATATTCAAAAACCAAAAGGGAATATTGTTTTTAAAGGCAAGGAACTTACTAAAATGAGTACAGATAAAATTGTAGCAAGTGGTATTAGTTTAATACCGGAAGGTCATGTCATATTTACTTCTATGACTGTAATGGAAAATCTACAGTTAGGAGCTTACCACGGGGATAATGATGAAAAAGCAATTAATAATATATTTGAGTACTTTCCGATATTAGAAGAAAGAAAAGAACAAATAGCTGGTACTTTAAGTGGTGGAGAGCAGCAGATGCTATCCATAGGTAGAGGGTTACTATCAAATCCAGACCTTATATTAGTTGATGAACCTTCCCTGGGTCTTGCTCCCAAAATTGTAAATGACATTTTTAATATTTTAGTGAAATTAAATAAAGAGGGTTACACTATATTACTCTCCGAACAAAATGCCAAGAAATCTTTAGAAATTGCTAATAGAGGTTATGTTTTAGAAACTGGCGATTTAGTAATGGAAGGCCAAGCAGATGAACTACTAGAGAACGAGGAAATACGAGAGGCATATTTAGGTGGAAAAAGTATAGATGAAGGAGGAAACTGATGGAATTTTTTATAGCCCAACTATTAAACGGTTTATCTTTAGGTAGTATTTATGTATTATTGGTAACAGGATTTAATCTTATGTTATTAGTAGCTAGGATAATTCAATTTGCCTATCCTCAATTTGTTGTACTAAGTATGTATGCTACTTGGGGAGTATTGAGAGTAACTAATAGCGTAATACTTGCTGTTCTGGTTACCATAGCAGTTTCAATCATTCTCAATCTTTTAAGTGAACCAATATTTAGAAGGATAACTTCAACTAAAGGAACAGATATAAATGCTACTTTGGTTGCTTCTTTAGGTATAAGTATGATAATAGTTGAAGTCATGTCGCACTCATTAAATCAAGGGTTTCCAATTTCTTTTTCCGATGAGTGGGTAGGTGGATCATTATTTAGATTGGGAATTATTAATATAGACCGAAGTACTGTTTTGGCTTGGATAGGTGGTATTTTGGTTGTAGTTGCCTTCTTTTATCTTTTATATCGAACCACCACCGGCAGATTATTTAGAGCAATTGCGGAAAATAGATATGTTGCAAAATTGGTGGGTATACCTATATTTAAAACTAGTATGTTTAGTTACTTTATAGCAGGACTATTAGGTGGAGTAATTGCGATTTTACTTTCTATGCTGCTCGGTTCTGCTTCTCCCTGGTTAGGTGAATCGGTTGCCTTGAAAGTTTTAGCAGTTTCTATAGTAGCAGGTTTAGGTAACTTAAAAGGGGGATTATTTGTAGGGTTAGCATTAGGAATAGTTGAATCTTTTGCGATAGGTTATGTCGCAGGATCATGGTCAAATGTTATTGCTTTTGTATTAATGCTAGTGGTTGTATTATTAAAACCTTCTGGACTTTTTGGTGCTGCAATTGAATAAATTTATGAGGAGAAGAGGGGAGGTAACTCAATTTGTCTAGTTCAGTAATGTACTTTCTAGGTTTTTCGATGATTTATATATTAATGACGTGGTCAATATATTTACCATATAGAGTAGAACATTTACATTTTTTAACTGTTTCTACAATGGCAATAACAGGTTATATGAGTGGAGTTTTAGCAGTTAATTTTGGTTGGACATTTTTCCCAACTTTAATTACTGGTATGCTTTTGGGAGCTCTTCTTTCATATATTATATCATTTGCAATAGGCGATGCACCTACCTTTACAGTTGTTATTGTTGGTATTACCTTTATATTTATCATTAAGACTATTATAGAAAATACAGATTATCTAGGTGGCACAATGGGTTTCTTTGGTATACCAATGTTAGATCGCCCGCTTATAATTATGTTCATCGTAGTGATAGCAGTAGGTTATTTAATATATCGAATAGATAATTCCCGTATTGGAAGAGCTGCTTCTGTGATATTTACGGATGAAAATATGGCCAAAAGTATTGGTATAAAACCAAAAAGAATAGGAATGCTCTTTCAAACAATTGGTGGGGGTATAGCCGGACTTGCGGGAGTCTTATACGCCCTATTTGTTGGGAGCTTATTTCCTAGTTTTTTTACTTTTCACTTAATTGGTACTTTGATGACTATATTATTTATTGGGGGATATACGACCATGTGGGGAATTATACCTGCGGCCTTATTACTTAGAGGTATTCCAATGATTCTTCCCAGCAGTATTTCTTCCTGGAGGATCTTGATATATGGAGTTTTACTTGTTGCAATAATAGCTTTTAAACCAAAGGGTTTAATTACCAAAAAATTCCTATGGAAATTGAAAAGGAATAAGCTGTCAAGATAAAAGGCTATCTATAAAAAGTACATAAAGGGGGTGAGTAACTAAATATAGAAGTTATATTAAGGAAAAAATAGGCTTGAAAAAATTATTTAAAGGGGTGTATTAATTTGAGGAAATATATTATTAGTTTAATGCTTCTTTTAATTCTGGTCTTTGCTTTTAATAGTATGGCATTTGCTCAAAATGAAGTTGCAGTGGACACTTGGAAAGTTCACTTTCTAAACTCAGTCACTGGCCCAATTGCAAGTATTGGTGAATATATGTCATGGAGTGCTAAATATGCTGCTAATGAAATCAATGAAAATGGTGGTATAAGAGGGAAACCGGTAGAAATAGTAATCCATGATACAGGAGTAAAACCAGATAAAGGTATTGAAGAAATGAGTAAAATAGTTGATGATGCTTTAGTTGCTATGGGTCCTGTACCTGAAGCTGTTATAATGGCTGCTGTCCCGGTAGCGGCACAAAATGGATTATTCTGTATGACTTCATCGACAAGTTATGAATATACAGTAGAATATTTTCCATGGACATTATCCTGGTATCCCCCCACTGATGAAAAGCTACCACCAATCACGGAAATGTGGGCTGAGCAAAATCCTGAGATGAAGAAAGTTGTACAGTTTGTTGAAAAATGGGCAGCTTGGCCTGGTATGGCGGATGCACATAAAATCGGTTTGAATAATGAAAATGTAGAAGTAGTAGATGTAGAGGTTCCAAAAGATTCTGTTGATTTTAACTCACTCATAGTAAAGGCTCTATCAGAAGACCCAGATGGTATTTTATTAACTTGTAATCCTGATAAAGCAGGAAAAATAATTAAAGGATTAGTTAACAGAGGATGGGAAAAGAAGGATAATATATTAGTATTCAGTAGTGCCGATGACACTGCTTTATATACAACTGGTGGAGATGCACTCGAAGGTATTTCAATTTATAATTATATAGATCCAAATAGTGAAAATCAAAGATGGCTTGATTTCAAGAAAGAATATAAAGAAGACCATGATGGTAAAGATCCAGGTTCATTAGCTACTAACTATTATGACTCAGTATATATGATAAAAGAGGCTATAGAAAATAAAAAAATCACAGGTGATCCAGCTAAATTAGAAGAAGAAAGAAAAATGATAAGAGATTATTGTAGAAATGTTGATAATTTTGAAGGTATTCAAGTAACTTGGAGTATGAATGAAGGTGTTCCAACAAGTAAACCTATCTTCTTATTTGAAATAGTGGATGGTGAGAAGAAGTTAATAGGTCAATCAAATTAAAAGGCCACCATTTTTTACGATAATTAGATAGTTATTATCCCCCCTTCATAATTGAAGGGGGGTTTTTTACGGTTTTAAAAACTACATGATATATGCCCCTGAAGTTAATAATGACATATTATTGCTGATAAGAAAATAGCGTGTATTTATATTTATTAATATTCCTGCTAAAATCCTGCTAAAACATCTGATAATGTATATAAAAAGCTGATAATCTAAAATTATAAAACCTTTTATAAACGTTTATTTAACGGCAATTATGGTATTATTTAAAGAAAGCTGATAATTACTAGAATGGACTTGAAATCCGGTGAAGCCGAAAGGTGTCGGGGTTCGAGTCCCCGTCTCTCCGCCATTATTATGACAGTAAGCAAGTCTCTTCTGCAAAGGAGGGGCTTTTTTTAAGACAAAAAGTGCCGAAATGTGCCATAATAAATATAAAGTAAATATCATATAAAAACCAAGTATATTATAGACGAGGAATTACAAAAAAATTATGATAAAAAGTTATCTAGTTTATAAAATATTTAAAACAACCTAATTTTTTACTAACCATCTTAAGATTTAGTTTTTATTTTATAGTAATATTTGTTGAGCCTAAAGGGAAGGCAATGGGTATGAAGAAATATGAATAAGGCGGTAGCTTGTAAGGGAAATGAAAGATAAAAATAATGAAGAAACCAGCAAAAGTGTAAAGGATATTTTAGGTAATTCGATAGATGAACTGAAAAAGGAATAGTTAGCAAAAGTACAAAGTTAACCATAGAAAAGTTACTATTATATATAATCACTTATGATCTATAATAAAAAAGGATGGTAACCCCCATCCCTTTTTGTGGCTTATAATGTGATTTTACTTTTGATATGCAATTTTGCACCGCAAAACAGAACCCGTTGTTCTTTCAAAAGGTACAGCTTGTTTGATATCCATTAATTTTCTATATTATTTTTTAAAAACAAATATTGGTTCTCCCACAAAAAGGTTGTTTGTACTTCAAAATCAATAATTTAAGACAAATCAAAGTTTATTTGAGGCCAAAATTACAACTCTTATTCTATGAGTAATACTGTGCTGAAATTAAATCAATATATCGCTGAATTAT
>JAIPEX010000049.1 GCA_021736945.1 Halanaerobiales bacterium
ATTCATATTGACTATCAAGAGTTTTAACAGTTACACGATCAAGTTCAGTTTTAGGCATTGGTTGTCCCCCCTTAACTATATATTACATCAATCTCTTTTATTAGTCGAACTTGATTAGGGGCGGACAAATGTCCTTATTAGGATTTTATCATAAATTGCTTAATAAACTCATTTAACTAGGGAGGAAAAATAATGTTTTTAGATGCCTTAAACTTAGAACAAAAAGAGGCTTTCTTAAAATTAGCAATCAAATTTATAGCTGTAGATAATGAGATAAAACAGGCTGAGAAAGATCTTTTAGAAATTATGGTATTAGAAATGACTGTGGATGAAAAAAGTTTGGATTTGAGAAAGAATTTAAATAATAATCCTGAAGAAGATACAGAAACTTTATTAAATGTATTCAAAGACAAGGATTCACAACAAATAATATTAATGCAGCTATATATAATTGCTTATGCAGATAACAAGTTAGCATTTGAAGAAAATAATTTTATACATTTAGTTATGGACCATTTTGGAATCAGTGAAGAAAAAGCTAATAAATTAAAAAATTGGGTTAATAAACAAGGAGATCTAATATCAGAAATAATGGAAATATGGGATTAGAATAAAAAAGTAAAATAATAAATATTATATAACACAAAAGCACTCATTAAAGTGGGTGCTTTTTTTATTTAAAAATAAAATTACGAAAACACTTGATAATTATATATAACTACTATATAATTATAAATGTAATAAATAAATACTATTTAAAAAATAAAAGTAATTAATAATTAAGAAAGGAGGGTAATTATGATTAATGACAATTCAGGAATAAAAGAAGTTAAATTAGTTAATGTCATTAATAGTACTTCTAATAGATCATTGGTTTCATAAATAAATTTTAATAAAAGATTTATAAATAGAGAATAAGTTTTTTATTAAATTTTAATAGTAATATCAAAAAACTAAGGAGGAGATAATTATGTTAGGTGGCTTATTTGAAACAGCAGTTGGGACAGCAATGGTGATTACTCCAGATCCAGTAACAACAAGTGCAGGATTAGGTTTAATGGTAGATGGAGCTAGAAGAACAGCTGAAAAAATTGATGAAAACTTTTAGTATAGTTAAATAAACATAATTTATAAGTTATTTATAAAAATCAAAAGGGGGCGGATCTAATGGGAGATTTAATAGAAAGAAAAGTAGTAGATAAAACAATTAAAACTGGAACTACAGGAGGTGGGTTGCTTGCAGGTGGTGGAGCAGGAGCAGCATTAGGTACAGCAATATGTCCAGGAATGGGAACAGCTATTGGATATCTAATAGGAAGTGCTGGTGGGACAGCTGCAGGATATAAAATGGGATCAAGTTTATCAAAAAAAATTAATTAGGAGTGATTTAAATGAGTGATTATGATTACTGGGATGTAGCACAGGATGCTGTTGATAAGACAATAGAAAACAACGGTGATATTTGGGAAACTGCAAAGGATTTAAATGAAAAGTATAGAGATTAAAAATTTAATAAATTATTTTTAAAGTGATGATTTAGATATTTTTTAGATCATCACTTTTTATTTTAATAAATTTTTAGCCTAGACATAATTTGTACACCTTGATTTGCTATAATTAAGTCATTAAATAAAACTACTTAAAGAAAGGATGATTTTAATTAACATTACTCTAGAAAGAAATCATGATTTAGGTTATATCTACCTTAATTCTTTTACTGACAAATTTGAAAGAGTTTACAGTTGGCAGACTAGAATTAGAAGATATCATTTAAAAGAATTAGATAACTTTTATTTACAACTTAGTAAGCTTAACTGGCCTCAATATAGTTATGACGAAGCTAAACTAAATGGTGATTTTACTGAAGAGTATATGTATGATGGAGATCAATTTGGTTATTTATATGGTGTAGAGCGGAGTTTTAGTAGAAAAGAGATTCAAGAAATAGAAAGATATTATAACATATTAAAGTTTGAATTTAACAATGAAAATTATTATGCAGCTAATTTAGATAAACCAGAGAATATTTTTAATGATCAGCATTATATTTATCACTACAATAAAGGTCTTTATCTAGTGCTGGCTTTAATGGATTGCCAGGCACGATTTTCAGTTACCACTACTTCTGGAGAAAGGATAATGATTAATACTAATCATATTTCCAGATTAAAGTCAGTAATTTTCCCTGAAGATTCGCATTATGATATTGATAACTTTACCAACATAGCAGTAAATGTCGGATAAACTAAAAAAAGAGGTGGGATAAAACCTGCCTCTTAATAATTTTATCTAATATATAAACCACTTATTTTAGGAGGGTTAATTTGGCTTATGTAAAGAAATGTCCAGATTGTAAAGGTAAAAGTTATAGTGCATCTAAAGAAAAATGGGTTTGTCCATATTGTGGAGAAGATTTAAAAGAAATTGAAGCAAATCGTGCTAAGAATTAATAATACTTTATACAGGAAAAAAGAGGTATATTTAAAGTTATATTGAAATTTATTATTAAGGAAAATAAAGTAATCTTTTCTATAGTTCTACAATTTAAAACAAAATTCGACAAGCTAAAAGATTTGAGGAATTATTATGAAAGCAGCCAATCAAAATAAAACACATAGAATTTTAAGGATTTATGAAAAGTTAATTGCTGGTGATGGTATTGTAAGAAAAAAATTAGCTACTTATTTTGATGTAAGTAAAAAAACTATAAAAAGAGACTTAAAAGAAATTAATAAATATTTTCAAGAAGTAGATAATAATTATCATGATAACTACATAAGCTATGATTATCAGAAAAAAGCATATTTTCTTGATGATAATAAACTAGAGCTTACTCAAAAAGAAATTTTAGCAATAGTAAAGGTGATACTAGAAAGTAGAGCATTCTGCAAAGAAGAAACTGAACAGATTATTAATAAATTGATAAATAGAGTTCCTCTAAACTTGCAAAATGATATTAAAGGGATTATTTCTAATGAACTATTTCATTATAGTGAACTCAAACATCAGAAAGAATTGTTAGATTTAATTTGGAAGACAAGTTTTGCAGTTAAAGAAAACAGGATTATTGAAATAAAATATAATTCTTTGAGCAAAGATAATCTGGTTGAAAGAAAAATTGAACCTCAAGGACTAATGTTTTCAGAGTATTATTTTTATCTTATTGCCCATCATTATGAGCAAAAGGATTATTTTAAGATAATATATAGACTGGATAGAATTGAGGATATTAGACTTCTTACTGAACATTTCAATGTAAATTATACTGATCGTTTTCAAGAAGGTGAATTTAGGAAAAGAGTTCAATTTATGTATCCTGGAAAATTAATGAAAATAAAGTTTAAATTCTGGGGTGATTCTATAGAAGCAGTGCTTGATAGATTACCGACTGCTGAAATTATAGATAGGGAAGACGAAAAGTATATTGTAGAAGCTCAGGTCTTTGGTAAAGGGATTAAGATGTGGTTGTTGAGTCAAGGAGATAAATTGGAAGTATTAGAACCTGAAAGCTTCAGAAAAGAAATTAAAGAGATTATTGAAAATATGCTTTATAACTATGTAAAAATTCAAATAAAAAATAAAGATTAATTTAGGAGATCCTAATTTAAATATATTTATCTTTAACAGAAGGGGTGAAAAATGCAAAAATTACACTTACATAAAACTTATATTTTAAAATTTCCAATTGGTAATTTAGTTTTAGTACCAACTTTAGCAAAATATTATTTTTTTAAAAACAGAAAAATTAAAAACATACCTTCACAAGTTTATTCACCTAAAAAAGCAATCTTCACAAGAAAAAAGAGTTTTAGTAAAGAGAAAAGAGTATTGTTTTTAACTGAATATTGCAATCTAAATTGTGTTTATTGTTATGAAGGTGAAAAAAGGCAGAATTATATGTCCGATAATTTAATAAAAAATATAATTAATGATCTTTTTTTACAAGCACATAAAAAAAAATTATCACAAGTATCTTTGTCTTTATTTGGGGGTGAGCCTACTTTAAATTTTAAAAAAATATATTTAATAATATATTTATCAGATAAATTGTCAAAAAAATATAATATAAAATGTAATCGTTCAATTGTTACTAATTGTTTATTGAACAAAAATAAAACAGACTATTTAATCAATAAATTTGATAATATTTTTATTTCATTAGATGGTCCTTTTAATATTAATTCTTTACAAAGAAAATCATTAAATAATGAAAAAACATATAATCAAATATTTAATAATGCTAAAAAAATATATGATCAAGCATTTGATAAATTACAATTCAAAATAACAATTACTTCAAAAACTATTAACAAACTAGAAGAAATTATGAAGTTTTTTAATTCAGAATTTCCTTTAGTTCCTCAATTATATCAGCCTTGTATGGTTGGGAAAGATAATGAATTACACATTGATTTTAATGAATTTTTAAAAAAATTTGCTTTAGCTAAAAATAAAAACCCTTTGAAAAAGTTAATAACAAATTCTTTATTTAAGCATTTTCCATCTGATGTTTTTTGTAATTTATCTAATAGACGGGTAGTTACTCCTACAGGAGATGTATTTGGGTGTCATAGATTGAATTTAGAAAATCAGAATGATGTAGTAAAAAATAATTTTAAAATTGGTTATTATGAAAATAATAAATTAATAATTAATAAAGAAAAAGTAAATAAGATTAAAACAATAAATATTAATAAAAGTTTAGCAAGCTCATGCGGAGATTGTTTTGCAAGGTTTCATTGTGCTGGTGGATGTGCCGCCATTAAACTTCATAATGATTTGAGCCCTTATAAAGGTAAGATTCAATATTGTAAAGGCATAAGATGGTTTACAGTTGATATGATTCTTGATGAATTAGGAGTTAAAATTAAAAATAAATTTAAAAAATTTGATACAATTAAAGAGCATAACAATATAAAAACAAAAGAATCACAGTTAGATAAAATATCTGATTATACATATGATTTATTAGAAAGGAGCTAAAAATGGAAAGTAATATATCTCCGACAATTTCAGTTCAATGGCATATAACAACTAACTGTAATAACAAATGTAAACACTGTTATATGTTTGATGAAAGCACTTACGAAAAAGAAAAAAATGAAGAATTAAGTACAAATCAAATAATGAAAATAATTAGTGATATAGAAAGTTTTGAAAAAAAGTGGGGAGCTAAAATAAAAAATTTCTTCCTAACTGGAGGAGATCCATTACTAAGAAAAGATTGGGAGTTAATTTTTAAGGAATTAATAAAAAAAGATAAAAATATATTTGTTATGGGAAATCCAGAAACACTAAATAAAGATAATCTAAATAAACTTTCTAATTTGAATATAAAAGGTTTTCAAATGAGTCTAGATGGTTTAGAAGAGACTCATGATTATTATAGAAATAAAGGTAGTTTTAAAAGAACAATAAACGCTATTGATAAATTAAATAACAACGATATTAAATCCAGTATTATGTTTACTTTGACTCCTGAAAACAAAAAAGAATTAATTCCATTAATGAATTTCGTAGCTAAAAAGACAAACGCATTGGGATTTTCTTTTGATATATTATCCTCGGTGGGAAATGCACAAGGAATAAAACAAAATTTTAATGCTTCAGAAATTAAGAAAATATTCAATAAGTATTTAAAAGAAAAGAAGAAGTTGCATAAAGAAGGTTATAATACTTTTTTTGGAGAAAAATCTAATTTTTTTAAATTAATTAGATTTGAACAGGATGATTATTTCCCATCAGCCTACGAAGATATAACAGCAGTTTCAGGCTGTTATATTGGATTTACTTGTTTTACTATTATTTCAGATGGATCTGTATTAGCTTGCAGAAGATTCCCCCAAAAAGTTGGTAATATGCCTGAAAATAGTTTTGAAGAGATATTTTTAGGTAATAAGACTTTGAAAAAATTTAGAAGGCCTTATTTTTATGAAGAATGTGGTCATTGTGATTTTTTTAAAGTTTGTCGAGGCTGTCCAGCAATTACATATGGTTTAACTGGTAATGCTTTTAAAAAAAATCCATTGTGTTTTAGAAAACAACTTACTAAAAAAAATAATAAAAATTTAGCACCTAAAACAAATATTAAATTAGATACTAATTATGAAGAAGAATTTAAATTTATTTCTAAACATTTTAGTAATGTTTTTAATGATGAATATAGTCGTTTCATGAAAAATGAAGAAATATTAAAGTTAATAGGTAAATTAATTTCTAATACCAATGAAAAAAAGCAATTTATGCGAGAACCAGATAAATATATTAATAAAAATAATCTTGAATTAAGTGATAAACAAAAAACATTTATAATCTATTATTTCCGTCAATCTGATCAAGGGAAGGTGCGAAATATTAAGAAATATTTTGTTTAAAAAATTAAATTCATAAAAAAGGAGGTGAAATTAATGGCTGCAACTACTTTTAATGATTATGATTTAATATTAGGTAAACTTTCTTTAGATATTGAATTTGCTAAAAAGTTTGTTTCTAACCCTAAGAGCGTTCTATCAAAGTACTCGTTAACTGATAAAGAAGAGAAAAAGTTGTTAGGATTAAATTTTGAAAAGCTTAAAATAGCTATAAATCATATTAAAGTTAGCTCGAGTGATTGTGATAGTTGTTGTAATGGTGGTCAGCCTGATGGAGGATGTAGTGAATGTTTTGCTGCTTGTTGTCAGTAAGTTTTAATTGTATTTTGCATGTTTATTATAAAATCAAAAAATAATATTGGTATTTATCAAATATTAAAAAATAATAATTAGTAAAAAAATAAAAATAATTAATGGTTAAACTGCGAAAAATAAATTTTTTTATTTTTTTAATTTTGAATTATGTTATGATAGCAACCTTAAATATTAAAATATACTTAATAATATTTTTCGCAGTGCAATCATTAATATAATAATTTAGAAAGGAGGTATTATTATGTCTTTAATTAATAATATAAAAGATGAATTCTTTTATGAAAACAATAGGATTAATTTAGCTTCATGGATATCATTTCGCAATTATCAGAACAAGGAAAAATATCGCACAATAATATCAAATGAAAAAAATCATAATTATATTTTTTTAGAAGGTGTTTCTTCTAAACTTTTTTCTATGTTATCAGAAGGTTTAATTTTATCAGATATAATTAATTTTTTAAAAGAAGAAAATATTGTGGATCAATTAAATGATTTTTTAATTAAATTAAAAAGTTCAGATATAATTATCAGTAAGAGTGATATAGAAAAAGAAACCAAGCCTTTTTATCCACCTATGACAAAAGAAAAAAATGCTGAAAATAATAATGAAGAAGAATTAAAAGAATGGGTTAAAGAAAATGGATTTTTATGGTCTGTGCATTGGAATTTGACTTATAAATGCAATGAAAATTGCAAACATTGTTATATACCAGATGTTAAAAATGTTGATGAGAAAGCAGAATTATCTAAACAAGAAATATTTAAAGCCATTGATGATATGGCAGATTTGGGTGTTTTTCATTTGACATTAAGTGGAGGAGAACCAACCTTAAGAAAAGATTTTTTTAAGATTGTTAATTATGCTAGTAAAAAAGGAATGTGTATTACATTTTATACTAATGGATTAAAATTGAATAACGAATTTATTGAGCAGTTATCTAAATATTGGATACATAAAGTGGGTATTAGTATTTATAGTTCAGATCCTAAATTGCATGATGAAATTACTCAAGTTAAAGGTTCATTTGATAAGTCTGTAAATGCTTTGAAGAAGCTTTATAATAAAGGAATAAAAACTGAAATAAATAGTGTGCAATTAAATAATACAGTTCAAGGATATTTTAAAACAAAAAAATTAACAGAATCTCTAGGTGGTTCTGTTACAATGGATTTTTCTCTTTCACCTAAACTAAATGGGGATTTATCTCCATTATCATTTGAAATTGATTTTGATAAGTTAATAGTTTTATCTGCGACTTCTAATACTCCATTATCTGTTGATACTAAAAAAGACGAATGGGGATACAGATATGATGAACCAGTTTGTGGAGCTGGACATGATTTATTATGTATAGGTCCACAAGGCGGAGTTTATCCCTGTGCTAGTTTTCCTTTTTCTGTAGGAAATATAAAGACTACTAGTTTAAAATCAATTTGGCAAGATTCTTTATACGGTAAAAATAAAAATGATAGTGTATTAGCTCAGTGGCAGAGAGTTAAATTAGAGAATTTTATAGAATGCGGAAAATATGATTATTGTTCGTATTGTGATCAGATATGTCCTGCAGAAGCTTTTTTAGAAAAAGGTAATTATTTAGAAAAAGTAAGTTATAATTGTAAACAAGCTAAGGCTAGAATGGAAGCAGATAAATTATTGAAGAATGGTTTAAATCGAAAAAATATTTGTTATAAATTAAATATATCTAAAAATTTTGGGTGGCAAAATGGTTGATAAATTTTCATTTTTATTCGCTATAAATTCAAATTAATAGCCTGTGAATCGTTGATACAAAAGAGTTTTCATTCTTTGACAGTAATCAATAAATATGTTAAAATTAACTAAATAAATAAGATTTAAAAGTAATTACAAAATAATTTGTGGAGGTGAAATTTATGAGAAAAAAATTAAATATTAAAGCAAAAGTTTCTCATGAAGCAAAAGTTTCAGCGGGATGTGGAAGAAATAATCAAAATCTTTGCGGAGCTAGACATAAAATGTAATAATCTTTATTATAAAACTAATATAGCATAATTTTAATTGAAGTTCACGAAATTAAAGCACTAACATTCGATGTATATAAGGGATGATTAGTGCTTTTTTGTATTTCTATGAACATTAATGTTTAATATTCTATAATAAATAAACAGTGAAGAGCTGGGAATTTTTTTGCCGAAAATAATGAATTCTATTAATTATAATATTTTTTTACATACTCTTCTATTGCATCTATTATAGCACTTTCTCCACCGCTTCTAGGGTACAAAGGGTTTTCAGGATATATGTTTTCCTTTAATTGTTTTTTTAATCCTTGAGTAGTAGCATGTTTAATTGAATCCCAAGCTATAATTGCAAGAGAATCTTTAGTATAGTTTATTATCCGACTATTTAATTTTGTGTCTGTGAAAACTGATACTTTGATATTCGGGTTTCTTGATTGTATATTATTTTTAGCCCTGATTGCTGGTTTTTCTCTTAAAGTAATAATCGCTATTTTAATGTTTTTATTAAGATTCTCTAATAAATCATCATTATTTTTATTTTTATTATTTTTTTGTCTTTTATCTAACTCATCTTCTATTTTTTCTATATAGTGTTTTGTTTCCCTTGAATTCCCTCCTATTCTTTTCCATAATCTAAGTTTGCTATTACTCATTAAGCATAGTTTGTTATTTAATTTTGCCATCCATTGAATCCATAATTCTTTTATTTCTTCTCTTGAACAACCGTAGTCATCAAAAAGTTCTAGCATATCTAGAAAATAAGCACTCATATTTAAGGATGGTTTTTCAAACCATTCAAATACATCTGGAAATATTAATTGACTTGTTCTAGGTATTTGTTTTAATATTTTTTCATTTAGATTTATAAATGCTTTTGTCTTTTTTTCTGTTTTATTATATGTAAATTCTTTTATTGAATAAATCAAATTAAAATATATTTCTTCATTTTCAATAAGGAGCTTATTTTTTTGAGAAAAATAATCAGTAATATTAGTAATATAATTTCCAAACATCCAGAAAGAATTTTCTAATAAAATTATTTTTTCTTTATTATAATCATCATTTGTTATTATATCAGTAAATTTCTCATTAAATAATGTAAGGTATTCTATATTCCATTCATGCTCCATTTTATTCAGATATTTTAGATCCCTTTTAAGCTTATTAATTGAAGAAGCATTAAAATTATTAAACCACTTTAACCATTTATTATTATCTAATATTGATTCAAAACTTTCACTTTTTTTGTTTGATATATTATCAGGATCAATATTTTTGGGTTTTCCTTCTATCAATAAAGGTCTGCTGCTTTTAGTCTCTAAATAGTTCATCTTATATTTTTGTTCCAATAATTCTGTTTTTTCTTTTATAATGATTTGGCTGTTAGATATAATTCTTATTAATATAAGCTCATTAAATTTTTTAGAACTTTTTATAACTGCCCATCCTCCTAAACCAGATGCCAACAGTATAGAAAGAGGTGATGACAAAACTGCTAGAGATGTTGTAGCACCAGTATAAGCTGCAAATGGTAAAGTTATTCCTAATAAGGAAGCAGAAGCGTGCATTATACTAGTTAATAAAATATAAGAACTAAAACCAGAAATTTGAACTAAAGCCATAAGAGATATTGGTCCTCCACTGTTTATTAGGATTTTTCGAATTGCTTCACCTGTTAAATTATCAATCTTTAGTTCTTTCTTAATCATTTCTTTTTCTTCATCACTCATGTTTTTAAAATTTTTATTCATTTCTTCTACAAATTTTTGTTTTTCTTCATCACTTGCATTTTTTAATTTTTTAGAAATTTTTTCTAACATTTCTTGTTTGTATTTTTTAATTATTAATTTTGATTTAACTCTATTAGGTTTATTTTTATTAATATCATATCTCAGAACAGCTTTATCTAAAATTATGGAAGTTATTTTTTCTTCATCACTCATTTCTGGACAACTAGCTATTTTTTTAATTCATCTTTAAAAATATTTATTAATACATTTTTATTATATTTCTTGAATCTTTCTGAATCTTTATTGATTTGATCATAAATTTTCCAATTATCAGGAACATTAACTTTTTTATCATTAGAAAACTTATCTAAAGCTTTATTTAAATTTTTTCTTATTTTTATATTTAGAGAATTTCCTGATTGTAAAAATCTATTTTTAAAAGTATCATTTTTTAAAATTGCTATATTGTTAGCTAGCAACTTTTTAGAACCTTTTCTATATACATCAAAAATATTATAATTCATGGACGGTTATCTCCTTTCAAAAATTATTAACTAGATTCATATTCACTTTTTCTTCTATAAAATGTACTCTTGCTAATATCCAGTTCTTCCATAGCTTTAACTGCAGTCATATTTTCTTGATTATATACTTGATCATAATAATATTCAAAATCCTCAACTTCAATTTTTGGCCTACCAAAATTAACTCCATTTTCTTTTGCTTTTTTAATACCTTCTCGTTGACGCTGCCTAATTTTCTTTCTTTCTTTTTCTGCCATATATGATAGCAGCTCTAAAATAATATTAGAGATTAATTCTTCCATTCCATTTTTAAATTTTCTGGTATCTAATAAATCCATATCTAGAACTACTATGTCTGCTCCAATATCAATAGTAATCTCTTTCCATTCTTCTTTTATCTTTCTGTAGTTTCTACCCAGCCTATCCAGATCTTGAATAAATAAAATATCATCTTTTTTAAGCAGTCTTTTAACTAATTGATATTCAGGTCTATCAAAATCTTTTCCACTCATTTTATCAGTGAAAATATATCCTTCTTCTATTCCAGCTTTTAATAATGCATCTTTCTGCCTGGCAGGATTTTGTTCCTTACTCGAAACTCTTATGTAACCATATTTTCTTCCACTCATCATTTTCACCTCAATTACCAAATATTACACTTATTATATCATAATCGTTTCAAAAAGTATAGTTGATTAATGGGAGGTTTCAAAAATAAAATTTATGCTTTTTGAGACTAATTAACAAAAAAGAAAATAGCAGCTAAGATTAACTGCTATTACAGGCTTTATATATGATCTGTTACTTTACTTGAAATACAGTTCCATATACTATACCTTTTGGTATATCAAAAAATAGAATTAAATTCAAAATAATTACAAATCGCCCTAACAACTATACTTTGTGAATGATATAATTAAATTAACAAAAAATATTCGAATGGAGTGATTATAATGTTGCATGAACTGGCTAAAGCTGTAGAAGAATTTGATACTGTTTCAGATGATGAACTAGGATATTGTGAAGGAGAAATATTGGGTTTTGCCTTTTATGCTGATGGAGAAATAAGAATTGAGACTAATTATTATCTGGAAACACCTTATGTGAGCATCGGAAACCAGCATTATAATTCTGATGCAAGAGTTAAAGCTAATTACCGATCAGGTTTAGCTGAGACAATTAGAAAAGGATTTGTTGACGAATGGTGTGGAAATAGTTTTCTTTTAACTAAAAAGGGCTGGGATAAAGCTGAATCTATAGTTGAAGATATTAAAAGAAACCATTGTAAAGCTCAGTGAAAATTGATATTCTAATAATTGTCATCATTATAAATTTATAATTAACATAATCTGCAATGACAGGAGTTTTTAGAATATGAAATTTCAATGCAAAGCATGTGGTTCATCTTTTTCTGCTATGGAGTGGAATATAGCCACGAGAAAACATATACCCAAGAACAGAGACTTTATTCCGATCCAGACTATTTATGATAACCCTGATGCTCCAGATATTAAAGATCTGAAATGGTTTTGTCCTAACTGCAGCATAGATAAACCTGATGTTGGAGTAAAACTTGATGAATATTAGTAGTATTTACAAAATAAGCAGCTATTAGAAATAAAAAGCTGATCAATTCCCCAACAAAAGAAAAACTTTTTAAGATTTGAAAACCCTTATTAGATAAAATAAGAGATTAATGTTTATTTTATTACATAAAAGTAAATTAAATATATTTTAAAGAAAATAAAGGAAATATTTTTCTTTTCGTGAACTATAATAATAACAAATTTAGTTAAGGAGAGGATAATTAATGAAATCAACAGGTATTGTTAGAAAAATTGATGACCTTGGAAGAATGGTTATTCCAATTGAACTTAGAAAAACAATGAATATTAATAAAAAGGACCCTATGGAGATTTTTGTTGATGGCGATAATATAATTTTAAGGAAATATGAACCTGCGTGTATTTTTTGCGGCAGTGCTGATGATGTTATTGAATTTGAGGGAAGAACTATTTGCGGCAACTGCAAAGAAAAAATAGCAACAAAATAAAATAATAAAACCCTCAATAAATCTTGAGTTATAAAATCTTATCAAGATAATATTGGGGGTTTAATTAAATTAGAGTTATTTTAATTTATCCAGTTATTTTTTTATTTTAAATACCATTATCTTCAATTTCATTCCATAACTTACTTATCTGTTCTTCCAGATTGGAAAACTCAATTTCTTCTGCATATTTAAATTTTCTCCTATATCTATTCCAATGTTCTAAGATGATTTCACTTTTGAAAACTTCAATTAGTCTCTCTTTACCATTTTTAATAGCCTTATAAGTCTCACGATTTTTAGAAGTTTCAGTTAAAGCAGCTGTTAATAATTTTGTATTTATCTTTTCTTTAAACTCCAAAGCTAAAGGTAACGTCAAGTATTTTGTGTAAATAAATTAATATCTTTCTTCAAATAGTTGAATTAGGTTTTCTCGAGCAGCTAAAAATCCTTTTAATCTTCGTTCTGACCACTTAGAATTGTAGTCTAAAATCTTAAGATATAGTATTTTTTCTGCTGCTTTTTCATTTGGTAAACTGTTCATTGTTTTAAGTCTTTTTCTAATTTCTTTATTGGCTCTTTCAATCCAGTTAGTTGTATAAATTGATTTTTGAATACTATCTGGATATTTATAAAAAGCAAATAATTCATCTTTATCTTCAAACCAGCTTTGAGCCAAGTGAGGATAGATTTTATCCCACTTTGAGCTGAGATCATTTAAGGCCAGCTCTGCATACTCTCTGCTGGGAGCTTTGTATATTTTTTTGAGATCTGTAACAATTTCATCTGTATGTTTCTTTTTAACCTTATGAAGAGTATTGCGAACCTTGTGAACTACACAGCGTTGAACATCAGCTTTTGGATATACTTTAAGAAATGCATCAGTTAATCCTGGTAAGCCATCCATAACGCCCAGAAGTACCTGTTCTACGCCTCTGGATTTCAGGTTCATCAGTACTTCCTGCCAGAGTGTAGCTGACTCTGTTACGCCAATGTAGAAGTCCAGAATCTCTCTGTAGCCTTCTTCATTGATTCCAATGATTATATATGCTGATTCATTACCAACATGCTCTCGTCGAATCTTGATGCTTAGAGCATCAATGAAGAGCACGCTGTAGCGTTTTTCTAAAGGTCTGTTTTTCCATTGTTCAATTTCTTTTACTGCTATATCTGTCAGGTTGCTGACACTAGTAGCACTGTATTTTTGTCCATACATTTGCTCAATCAAATTAGCTATATCACGGGTAGATAGACCTCTGGCATACATTTGGATAACAGTCTGTTCCAACCAGTCATCACGGCGTTTATATGGCTCAAATAGAGCAGTCTGAAAGTCATTATTTCTATCTCTTGGAACTTCTAATTTTTCAATGACACCGTATTTAGTCTGGAAGTTACGAGAGTAATTTCCATTGCGGCTGTTGCCAGAGTTTTTACCAGCAGAATCATATTTATCATAATTTAGAAATTCAGTT
This sequence comes from Halanaerobiales bacterium, assembly GCA_021736945.1. Lineage (GTDB taxonomy): Bacteria > Bacillota > Halanaerobiia > Halanaerobiales > M55B127 > M55B127. The sequence continues at coordinate 14,470 of JAIPEX010000049.1, forward strand.
AATTCACCTTTAAGAAGTTTTTCGATAAAATTTTTGATCAAATCGTTGATCATATCGTCAAAATTCACTTGACCATTATTGGGGTTATCAGTTATACTTTTCATGAGGAGTCCTCCTAGTGGTTTTATTTTTTATTTTGTCAATAAATATATTCAACCACTCAAAGAAGGATTCCTCTTTTTTATTTTAAAAAATTGCTAAATTTAATTTACACAACTTATTATACAATACTTTGTTTTGCTAAATGTAACATCAATTTAATATTATAGAAACATTAGCATGTTAAAATTATAATGAACCAAAAAAAAAGAAAATAAGGGGGACTAGAATGTTCAAATTTAAAAGCATAAAATATAAACTTCTAATCGCTGTTTCTTTAGTTATTTTGGTAGTTATTTTTTTTAGTTCGTATTTATATTATAAAAATTCTAAAACTATACTGCAAAATATTCTAATTAAAGAAGCAGAAACTTCTACTACTGAAAATGCTAAAAATATAAATCAGTGGATAAATGAAAAGAAAGTTTTACTGGAAACTATGACAAATATTAATAGTGTTCAAGGGTTAAACTGGCTTTCGGCACAGTTGATCTTGCGCAGAACTCAAGAAAATACTAATTTTATGGATCTTATGCTGGTTGAAAAAAATGGCCGTTATAAAGCAATCTCAGGTAGCTTAGGTGATATTTCTGAAAAAAAATATTTTAAGGAAGCTCTAGAAAAACAAACGACTGTGCTTTCTAATGTTTATGTGGATTACTTTACTCAAAAAATGGTTTTTGCAGCTGCAGCTCCTATCACAGATGATTATGATAAACTGCAGGGTTTTTTAGTGGGTGTAATTGAATTAGAGAATGTTCAAAAGTTAATAAGTGATTTAAATTTAAACGGCAGTGGCTATGCTATGATCTTTAATCAAGACCTAAAATTACTTGCACATCCTAAAAAAGAAATGATAGGAAGCAGTGACTTTTATAATAATTCTCAAGCAGATTTCAAAAAGGTTCTCGACAAAATAATTAAAAATAATTTTTTTACTA
>JAIPEX010000003.1 GCA_021736945.1 Halanaerobiales bacterium
GAGTCTGTAAAAGGATAGGAGTAGTGGGTATGGACTACCCGAATAGGTAACTTGATCGATGTTACGGGTGAAATTCATCTTATGTCCCATAAGATCAAGCGACTATGAAGCTCGGTATTTCAATGCCGAGTAGTTCACGAAGATAAGTAATTAAATTGAAATACTTCTTGAAATGTACTATGATTGGTGTTATAATCAAAAAAATAAATAAATGAATGAATGAAGGGAAGTGATATATGAGTAGTAAGTAGTAGAGAAAATATCAGTTTCTTGATTTTAGAAGTTGAGGAGCAAAAACCAAAAAAACATATGAGTAGAAAGGAGTAGATAGTAGATATGCAAAGAGATCGATGGGATAGTAGAACGGCTTTTGTTCTTGCGGCAATTGGTTCTGCAGCTGGTTTAGGCAATGCTTGGCGTTTTCCGTATATGGCTTATTCAAATGGAGGTGGCGCCTTCTTAATTCCATATTTTATAGCCTTATTAACAGCTGGTATACCACTTATAGTTCTTGAGTTTTCAATGGGTCAAAGTACACAGAGAGGTGCTCCAGGAGCTCTTGCCAAAGCTGGTAGAAAATTTGAAGGTTTTGGTTGGTGGGCAGTTCTGTCCGGTACTATTATAACCAGTTATTATGCTGGTGTAATGGCATGGGCCTGGGACTTTTTAGCAGGTTCATTTACTTTAGGATGGGCAGATGACGCTGGTGCATTCTTTTACGATGAAGTTCTTGAGATATCCTCTGGACCCGGAGTATTGGGAGGATTTTCTACTTCAGTATTAATTGGTTTAATAATCACTTGGGTTGTCATCTATTTTATCTTAAGAAACGGTGCCCAAAGTGTAGGTAAAGTTGTTATGATAACAGTCCCCTTACCTATTATTCTAATGGGGATATTATTAATTAGAGCAGTCACCCTACCAGGTGCTGTAGAGGGGTTAAATTATTTCTTAGAACCGAACTTCTCAATGTTATCGAATCCAAGTGTTTGGATTGATGCTTATTCACAGGTATTCTTTACTCTTAGTTTAGGTTTTGGTATTATGATTGCCTATGCTAGTTATATGCCTGAAGATTCAGATATTATTAATAACGCTCTTATAACTGTATTTGCAAACTCTGGTATAAGTTTTATGGCTGGTATTGCTGTATTTGGTACCCTTGGATATATGGCTGAAACTCAGGGAGTAGCAATTTCTGAAGTAGCTACTGCTGGAGTAGGGTTAGCGTTTGTTGTTTATCCAAATGCAATCTCGCTGTTACCAGGTGGTGCTTTTGTTGTCGGATTGTTCGGTTTTGTATTCTTCGCAATGTTACTTTCTTTAGGTATAGACTCGGCTTTCTCAATTGTAGAAGCTGGGGTTGCTGCCCTCAAGGATAAATGGGGCGGTTCTAAAAGAAAAGTTACTCTATTTTATAGTCTCTTCCTTTTCATTGTCGGACTACTTTTTGTTACAAAAGGAGGACTATACTGGTTAGATATAGTTGACCATTATGTAAATACTTATGGCTTAGTATTTGCCGGTTTAACTGAAGCTATCATTATTGGTTGGTATTATGATACCAGCAAATTAAGAAATTATTTCAATTCAGTTTCTGAATATAAATTTGGAAGCTGGTGGGATATTATGATCAAGTATGTTACTCCAATAGTGCTCACTATTTTACTTGTTACTGAATTGATAGCTGATATTGGAACTCCATATGGCGGTTATGAATTACGATACTTAGTCTACGGTGGATGGGTTGGAGTAATTGGTTTACTAATAGTTGCTTCATATATCTTATCCCGTCAGAGAGGCGTAGATGATGTTGATGTTTAAAAACAAGTATTTAGAAGGGAGTATATAATTATGAGTGGATCAGCAATTGTAACCTTGATTTTTGCTAGTGTTGTACTTTATGGAGGACTTTTTATAACAGTGCGAAAAGCTGTAAAATCTCGAAATAAAGATGAAGAATAATTTTAAATATAACAGGGTCCGAATTTATTCGGGCCCTTTTTTAAGTTATAAAAAAGAAGTGATATTATGGTAAATAATGATATAAAAGCAAAATTTAATAAGTTGGGTTTTGATTTAATTGGCTTTACTAGGCCTAAGTTAAACAAAGAATTATCTAAAAATTTCAAAAATAGATATAATAAGGATGACTTACCTCCATTTGTACATCATAATGTAGAGAGAATACTTGACCCTAAAAAAGAAGCTCCTTGGGTTAATACTATTATTGTAGTCGGATTGTCATATGCAAGTAGTACGATTCAAAATACTGATGGTTTCATCTCAAGATACGCTCGTGGAAATGATTATCACAAAGTTATGGAAGAAAAAATTATAAAAGGAATTGAAGTTTTAAAAAAAGAGTTTAAAGCGCTTAAGTATTCTTATTATATAGATAATGGGCCAGTTTTAGAAAAGGCTTTAGCCCAACAAGCTGGATTAGGTTGGATTGGTAAAAACACCCTTTTGATTAATGAAAAATACGGTTCATATATTTTCTTGGGAGAAATATTTATTGATAAAAAACTTTCTATAGATAATCCAGCAACTAATAAATGTGGTAACTGTACTTTATGTAGAGATAACTGTCCAACTGATTCTTTAGAGACTCCATATTATTTAAACTACAGAACTTGTCGAAGTTATTTAACGCAAGAAAAAGGCATATTGGAGCAGAGCAAAGAACAATTAATAGGTAATTGTATTTGGGGATGTGATAATTGTCAAGAAGCCTGCCCTTTCAATGAAGAAATACCAAAGGATTTACATACTGAATTTGAACCTAAAATTACAGGAAATATAGTTGATATATTGAATTATAAAAGAAAGGACTTTCCAAAAAGGTGGTTAAATACTGCTTTAAGTTGGAGAGGAATGAGAGTTATTCAAAGAAATGCTCTGATTTCATTGATAAATTTCGATGTTAAAAAAGAAAATTATAAGCAAGTGATAATAAAAAAAATGAACGATAATTCGCCTATTTTGAGATATTATGCATATAAAGCTTATATAAGTTTAGGTTATGATCTAAGTCAAATTCAAGATAAAATAAATAAAGAAGATGAAATAAATATCAAAAAATTATTAGAAGGAAGTGGTTAGATGCCTAATGTTAGGTATAATAATTCTGAATATAAGATTTCTCATAGCATTAAAGCTTTGGACTTGTTATCAGAAATTGATATAGATAAAAAAGATTTAGTAGTTGGAATAAAAGTAAATAATGAAATGGTAGATTTAAATTATGTTATTGAAAAAGATTGTAAGATAGAATTTGTATATAAGGATAAACCAGCGGGTAATCGTTTATATAAAAGAAGCTTATTTATGTTATTGGCCAAAGCAATTTATGAAATGTATGGAGATGAAATTTTAAATATTGAACATTCTTTAAGTAATGGAATATATTGTGAATTAAGTGATAACAATGTTCTTAGTAAATCAGAGTTAGAAGATATTGTTGAAAAAATGAATGAAATTGTAAAAGAAAATTATACAATTAATAAACATATAGTATCTCAAGAAGAAGGAATATCAATACTTAAAGATCAGGGTAATTTAGAAAAGGTAAGAATTATTGAACAAAAAAATCTTGAACAGGTAAAACTTTATGAGCTGGATGGATATTATAATTACTATTATTATCCTTTAGTACCGAGTACAGGTTGCTTAGATAATTTCAAGCTACATTATCATTTTCCAGGATTTGTTCTCTTATATCCACCGGTTGAAAGTCCAAATACAGTTAAGGAGTTTATAGCCCAACCAAAATTAGCCGATATATTCTATGATTATGAAAAGTTAGGAGATATTTTAGAGGTAGGTTTTGTACCTGATTTAAATGATCACATAGAAAAAAATGAATACGGTGAATTAATTAGAATTTCGGAAGGTCTTCATGAAAAAAATATAGCAAAGATAGCCGATCAAATAGCTTCTCAGAAAGAGCAGAAAAGAATTATATTAATAGCTGGTCCGTCTTCTTCAGGTAAAACAACCTTTACCAAAAGACTTTCGACCCAATTAAGAATCAATGGTTTAAAACCGGTTTCTATTTCTACCGATAATTATTTTGTCAATAGAGATAAAACCCCTCTTGATGAAGATGGGAATTTTGATTTTGAATCACTTCATGCTATAAATTTAGAATTATTTAATGACCATCTTGTAAGATTAATGAGAGGTGAAAAGGTCAGACTGCCTCGATTTAATTTTAAAAAAGGAGTACGAGAAAAAAGTGATAAAGTGATGGAGTTGAATTCCGATCAGCCAATATTAATTGAAGGGATCCATAGTTTAAATAATAAACTTACAGAATTTATCCCAGAAGATCACAAATATAAGATATTTGTAAGTGCCTTAACGCAATTAAATATTGATATGCAGAATCGAATTCCTACCTCCGATACAAGGTTAATAAGAAGAATAGTAAGAGATAACCTATTTAGAGGTCATTCTGCATATGATACACTAGAAATGTGGGGGAGAGTTCGCAAAGGAGAGGAAGTTAACATTTATCCTTATCAAGAAAATGCTGATGTAATGTTTAATTCTGCTTTGATTTATGAATTAGCAGTTCTAAAAAATTGTGCTGTTCCCTTACTAGAGGAAATTGATAGGGAAAACCAATACTTCTATGAAGCAAAAAGATTATTGGAAGTTCTTGACTGTTTCAAAAATATGCCATTTGAAGAGATACCAAAAACTTCCATTTTAAGAGAGTTTATCGGAGGTAGTGTATATAGAGAATAGTAGATAGTTAATTTAACTTTTAATATCTGTAATAATTTCATCAATAATTTCTTCAATATCATTCCAGTTATCTACCCTGTATAATAAATCTGAATCTTGTATATCTTGATTATGATATTTATTAACAAGGATGACTGGAATGTTTTTGTTTAATATATTTTTTGAATTAGCCTGATTATCTTCAATGAAAACTTTTATATTTTTATCTACAGCTAATTCAGCTTTATTATGGTCGTGATAAAGATAATCATAATTGACATTATGCTGAGCAAGCCATTTGATTGTTAATGGTCTAAACTTCTTATGGCGAGCTGTTATCAAATAAATAGTATGCCCATCATTTTTTAATTGGTCCATAATATTTTTTGCGTTGGGCGCGATTTCGACGTTAGAGTATATTTCATGTATTTTATTATTAAGAAATTCTCTTAAATCTTCCAAAGGTAAATCATAGGCTTCTGAAAAGTCATATACATCTTTTTTTCTTTTAATATTTTCTTCGAAATAATTATTTAAAGATCTTAACCAAATATTTTCTTTACCCTTTTTCTCATGTGTTATTACACCATCAATATCAATACCAATATTCATATTTATTGCCTCCCAAACTTCAATATAGAGTGAAATTATGATATAATTTTTTTAAGATGATCAATAGTTATTTTAACATTTTTTTGGTAGATTTTCCAGAAGGAGATGATAATTTGGAAAAAAATATAGAAGAAATTATTGAATACTTTGAAGAAAAATATCCCGATCCGGAAACAGCTTTAAATTATAAAACCCCTTTTCAATTGTTAATAGCAACCATCATGTCAGCGCAGACCACTGATGTACAGGTTAATAAAGTTAATGAAGAACTGTTTAAGAAATATAAAACGCCTAGTGATTTTGCTAAATTAAATGTGGAAGAATTACAAAAAGAAATACAATCTATAGGGTTATATAAAAATAAGAGTAAATATATTATAGAAACGAGTAAGATGATTTTAGAAGACTATAATGGAGAAATACCTAAAAGCAGAAAAGAGTTAACAAAATTACCAGGAGTTGGTAGAAAAACGGCTAATGTAGTTTTAGCTAATGCTTTTAATCAGGAAACAATTGCAGTTGATACACATGTTTTTAGAGTTGCTAACAGATTAGGTTTAGTTCATACTTCAAATAGAGACCAGGTTGAACAAGATCTTATGAAAGTAGTACCTGGTGATTATTGGACTAAATTTCATCACTGGTTAATATTTCATGGTAGAGAAGTTTGTAAAGCCAGAAAACCTCGTTGTGATGAGTGTGAGCTTAGTTCTTATTGTGAGTATTATCAAAATCAAATTAAGGAGGCTAATTAAAATGTGTAAAACTAAAAAAATATTATTATTTTCTTTAATATTTGTTTTAATGTTTTCTATTTCTACACAAGCACAGAGCTTATTAGAAAAGGGAATTAATGAATATAACAGTGGAAATTATAAAAAAGCAATAGATCATTTAACAAGTTATGCTGCTGAAAATCAAAGTAGCTATCTTGTTCATTTTTATCTGGGACTTAGTTATACTAAATTAAATCAATACAACCCTGCAATAGATTCATTTAATTATGCTAGAGAAATCAAAGGGGATTCCTATAATCTCTTGGTTAATTTAGGTCGTGCTTATTATAATAATGATGAAAAATCAAAAGCTTATGATATACTTTTAAAGGCTAAAGGTTATACACCAAAAGATGAACAGGTATATAATTTACTTGGCTTAATTCATATGGATAAAAGAGAATATAATCAAGCCATAGATAACTTTGAACAAGCAATTGAATTAAATAAGGATAACTTTTATGTGTATAACAATTTGAGTTTAAGCTATATAAATTTAGGTAACTTCAGTGAAGCAAGAAAATATATTAATAAAGCTTTAGAATTAGATCCTTCCGTACCATTTGTTTATAACAATGCTGGCATTGTATATGAAAATTTAGAACAGTACTCCCAAGCTGCCAAATATTACAGAAAAGCTCTAGAAATAGATGAAAATTATAAAAAAGCAGAAGTTAATCTAGATAGAGTTGAGAACAAAATACCTGAGGAGGAATAAAATGCTTAAAGAATTTAGTGTAGATGAAGTATATATGGGTAGGCTTGAAAAAGATGATGACCTCCTAAAAGAACTAACAAAAGTGGTAAAAAATAAAAATATTCAAACTGGGATTATAAAAGTAATAGGTGCAGTTCAACAAGCTAAAATAGGTTTTTATAATCAGGATAAGAATGAATATGAATATAAGAAATTTGATAGAGAAATGGAAGTTGTAAGTTGTATTGGAAATATATCTCTAATGGAAGGTGAACCCTTTATACATGCACATATAGTTTTAGCAGATGAAGATGGCAGTTGTTATGGAGGCCATTTAGCAGAAGGCACTAAGGTTTTTGCCAGTGAATTTTATATTCAACCTCTTAAAGGAAATAAGCTTGAGAGAAAGCATGATGAGGCTACACAGTTAACTCTCTGGTAATTGGAAAGGAGCAATAAATATGAATAATAAAATATATGTATTAGATACAAATGTTTTGCTCGATGATCCTAGTGCTATCTATGATTATAAAGAACACGAGGTTATGATACCTTTAGCTGTTTTAGAAGAACTTGATAATCAAAAAAACAAAACTTCTGATATTGGTTATAATGCCAGGGAAACCTCCCGAATTTTAGATGACTTAAGAATTAAAGGAAAACTCAATAAAGGGATTGAATTAGAAAATGGTAGTTCATTAAAAATTGTTATTGATAAAGAAAAACTTAAACTGCCTCCACATCTAAGCGCAACTAAATTTGATAATAGAATACTATCAACTGCTATTGAATTAAAAGAATCTAACCCTGAAAAGGAAGTAGTAATGGTTTCTAATGATATAAACTTAAGATTAATAGCAAATGCATTTGATATTCAAGCAGAAGACCATAAAAGTAATGGTATTGATGGGGAAGAGTTATATGATGGATTTATTGAAATTAATACTACAAGTAGTATAATTGATAAATATTATAATGATAAAAAACTTGATCCTCAAGAATTAGATGGAGATTTTAATGAATTATATCCTCATCAAATGGTCCAGTTATCAACTACTGATGATAAAAACAAGAGTGCCCTTGGTCGTTTTGATGGTAAAAAGATAGTTCCATTAATTTTTGATAAAAATACTCCCATGGGCATTAAACCACTAAATAGAGAACAAAAATTTGCATTAGAATTATTATTAAATGATGATATAAAAGTGGTAACTGTCTCTGGTAAAGCAGGTACTGGAAAAACTTTGCTTGCTTTAGCTGCAGGATTACAAAAAGTTACAAATGATAAGATTTTTGAAAGGGTGCTTATAGCAAGACCAGTTGTTCCAATGGGTAAAGATATGGGATATTTACCAGGATCTGTAGAAGAAAAATTAGAACCCTGGATGCAGCCTATTCTAGATAACTTAAATTTAATCATTCATAGCAATGAGGGCTCTTATCTTTCTATTGATCAGTTAATTGAAAATAATTTTATTCAGATTGAAGCTTTGACATATATAAGAGGTAGATCAATTCCAAATCAATATATTATTATAGATGAAGCACAGAACCTTTCAAAACATGAAGTTAAAACTATTTTAACTAGGGTAGGTAAAGATTCCAAAATAATTTTAACAGGTGATCCTTTCCAAATAGATAACCCTTATTTAGATAAAGTCAACAATGGTTTATCTCAAGTTGCAAATCATTTTTATGAAGAACAAATAGCAGGACACATCATGTTATTAAAAGGCGAAAGATCTAAAATTGCACAAATAGCTAGTGATTTACTTTAAAATAACCAATTAACTTGATAAAATTGCTCATATTCCTTGACAGGTTAAATATATTATTATATACTAATTTAAAATTAAATATAAGAAATTACCTCATCTTTGAACGGATGAGGTAGAGGCGCAAAACTAAAGAGTAACTTTTTTCTTAAAAAACCTGTAGAAAAAAGTGAAAGGGAGTTTTGCCGAAGTCTGTAATCTTTATGGTTTTAAAGGTTATGGATTGGGTCTGTGTATAACATATGCAGGACTGTCATTGAGGTATAACCCGTATTTCAATGTTGAGCTATCTCATCAAATGGGAAAGAGGAGGTGGTTTCTACTGGTGCTATCAGAATTTACACCCAGCGGAAATCCCGCTGGGTTTTATTATTTTCATAGGAAAAAAATATAACAAAAATTTTATAAAATATAAAATAATATGGAGGTTTTATAGATATGGATAACTATGGATTAATTTCGCTTCTTCCACCGCTTTTAGCTATAATTTTAGCTTGGTGGAGTAAAGAAGTAATCATTTCATTATTTTTAGGTGTATTTTCTGGAGCATTAATATTATCGAACTATAATCCTATAGCAGGTTTTGTGAGTACTTTAGATAATTATATGTTAGGTTCTTTGGCTGATTCTTGGAATGCTGGTATTATTATATTCTTGTTATCAATGGGTGGTATGATTGGTATCATAAATAAAGCCGGTGGAGTAGTTGCAATTGGAGAATATGTAGCTAAAAAAGCTAAAACCATAAAAAACACATTACTTGTTACCTGGTCAATGGGAGTTTTAATTTTCTTCGATGACTATGCAAACACTTTGATTGTAGGAAATACCATGAGGCCAATTACTGATAAAATGAAGGTATCAAGAGAAAAATTATCATTTGTTGTAGACCTAACCGCAGCAGCGGTTTCAAGTATAGTACCAATTTCAACTTGGATTGCATTCGAAGTTGGAGTAATAAAAGACGGTTTTCAGAACTTAGGTATAGAACAAAGTGCATATTCAACTTTTGTTCAATCCATACCTTATAGATTTTATTCAATTTTAGCACTTATTTTTGCTCTGATTATTATATATACTATGAAGGATTTTGGACCGATGTATACAGCTGAACATAGGGCAAGAACTACTGGAGAAACACTGAGACCTGGTTCTACACCAATGGTTTCAAAAGAGTTAGAAGAAGTTGAAAAACCTGAAGGCGCTTCTTTTAATATATTTGATGCCTTTTTCCCTATTCTTGTTGTAATTGTAGTAACCATATTTGGTTTATGGTACAATGGAGGGGGAGCTGCCTCTGATGTTAGTATCCAAACAGCTTTTGGTGATGCTGATGCTAGTGTTGTTTTATTATGGGCTTCTTTTGCAGGTGGTTTTACAGCTGGTATATTAGCACTAGTTAAAGGAATTTTAAATATATCTAAAGTTGTAGAAAGTTGGATAGATGGTGCAAAATCAATGTTTATTGCTACCATGATTCTCATTTTAGCCTGGTCAATTGGGGGAATCACTGATGACTTAGGTACTGCCGATTATCTGGTAGGTATCTTAGAAGGTAATTTACCTGGATTTTTAATTCCGGTGTTATTATTTGTAATATCAGCATTTATTGCCTTTACAATTGGTAGTTCATGGGGAACAGTTGCAATTGTTATGCCTTTAGCAATTCCTTTGGCATATAATATTGCTTCACCAATGTTACCAGCGATTGGAGCTGTATTAACAGCTGCTGTAATGGGTGACCACTGTTCACCTATATCAGATACGACTATTATGTCATCCACTGCCTCGGCAGTTGATCATATGGACCATGTTACTACACAGCTACCTTATGCTTTAACAGTAGGTGCAGTTGCAGCATTATTTGGTTTCTTACCGGCTGGTTTTGGAGTATCTCCGATAATAACATTACCGGTGGGGGTAATAGTACTATATTTAATTGTGCAAGTATTTGGTAAAAGTGTAAAAGAAGAGAAACTTGAAGATGTTAGTATGGATCATTAAGATCATAATTTCAAATTGAATATTTAAGATAAAAGTGCAGTTTAAAAACTGCACTTTTATCTATATATAGCAGGGATAAACTCTTTAATATAGAAATTAATAGTATAGAAGATAAATAAGGTGGGCAAATAATGAATAAAAAATTTACTGTAATAATTATATTAGTTTTATGTTTCTTTATTGGGTTTTCCATTCCTTATATATATGAAAATTATGGTCCTTTATTAGGAGATTATGTAAATGGGGATGAGTCATCACAGGTCGAGAAGAGTTCTAAAGAAGAAAATAATAATAAAGAAAAAGTAAATAAGGAAGAAATAGATGTGAAAGTTGATTATAATGCAATTTTAAAAGAAGCTGTTGATAATTTTTATGCAGGAAATTATGAGAAGAGTATGGATAAGTACATTGAATTATATGAGAAAGGTTATAATAAATTAGAAGTAAGTAAAAATGTGATTGTACTTAGTGATTATTTAGATGCTAATGAAGAAAAAATAAAGAGTATTTTAAGTAAAACATATAATGAATATCAAAATTCCCCTGAATTTAACTATTATTATGGAAAATATCTGTACGAGAATAATAATAGGCAGAAAGCAGAAGAAATATTCAATAATCTTTTAACATTAATAAAAGACTCTGAGAAAGGTTTATCTGCAAGAAAGACTGCTTTAGTACATTATTATTTAGGTAATATATTATTAGTACAAGAAAACCAAAAATCAGCCTTAAATTACTATAATGAGGGAATAAAATATAATGAACAGATCATTCTTAATTATTTAGGTGCTGCTAAGATTTATAGAAATAATAAAGATTATGACAAAGCTATTGAGATGTACAAAAAAGCTCTTAGGCAAGATCATAGTTTAAGTGAATTATATTATGATTTAGCTATCTTATATGATAAAAATAATGCTCCCTTAAAAGCATATGATTACTGGGAAAGAAGCTTAAATAGTGGTATTAAAGTTGATACTGCAAGAAAACGGATAAAAGAAATTGAAAATAATTATCCTCAGTACTTTGAAGAAAAACCTGCTACCAAAGAGAAAAAAGAAATAGATTGGTTTAAGATTGTAAAAATTGAACCAAATAAAAAGTATAATGAAATCAAAATTGGTTTACAGGAAAATTTAAATAGAATTAGGTTTCAATCCAAAAATGATTTTTATATAAAACAAAACAACAAAATTTTGTTTGAAGGAGAGAAAAATACTCAGTATCAAATTAATTTTAATAATAATACATTTTATGTGCTGAAAAACGGGAAAATATTAGAATATCTATCAACTAATCAAAAAATAAAAATTACAGAAGAGAATAACAATAACTTGTTTGCAATTTATGATATAAAATATGCCCAAAATTATTTTTGGGGTGGTAAGGAAAATAGACAATATCGAGGAGATATATACTTAAATCCTGCTTCTAACAAAAGGTTTAATCTATTAAACTATATAGATCTTACATCATATATGTTATCCGTGGTCCCATCTGAAATGCCTGCATCATGGCCTTCTGAAGCTTTAAAAGCGCAGAGTGTTGTTGCAAGATCATATATTTTGAATAATCTTAATAGTCATAATGATAAAGAATATGATTTATGTGCAAGTGTCCACTGCATAGTTTATGCAGGTGCAAGCAATGAAAATAAAAACACTACTGAAGCCATTATTGCGACCAAAAATGAAGTTATTACATATAAAGACCGTATTATCGATGCTGTATTTAGTAGTAATAGTGGTGGTTATACAGAAGCCAGTGAAAATGTATGGATAAACAGTTTGCCCTATCTAAAAGCGGTAAATACATCTAAACAAAATAATTATGAGTTTCCACTTGCTCCCTATCAAATAGAAGAATGGTTTATTGAAAAACCTGAGTCCTATTCAAATAATAAATATACTACTCAAAGTAGTTACAGGTGGATTAAAAATATTAATCTAGAGAAATTAAAGCAAAGACATAATCTTAAAGGGATAAAAAGAGTTTATGTAACGGAAAGAACCACGACGGGAACTGTTAGAGAAATTGTAATTGAAGGCTTTAATGAATCCATTACAGTAACGAATTCTTCTATAAGAAGAGCGTTGACTGGACTTAAAAGCAACAAATTTACACTTAAAAATATTTATAACGAAAAAGGATTAGAAAGTTTAATTATATTTGGAGCTGGATGGGGTCATTCAGTTGGTATGGACCAGTCTGCAGCAGCAGGTATGGCAGAGGATGGTAAAGACTATAAGACTATTATAAATCTATTTTATCCTGATACTAAAATCACAAAATTAGAATAATTACTTGAAATAATAAAATAAATTGTATATAATTAACAAAGAATTTAATAAAATGTCTTCAGGGCATGGTGAAATTCCAGACCGGTGGTAAAGTCCACGAGCGAATGCTGAACTGGTGAAATTCCAGTACCGACGGTATTAATAGTCCGGATGAAAGAAGATAATATAGTTAACCATAGCAATGCCCTGTTTTTATATTACAGGGCATTTCTTATTGTTCTAATATTTTATAGGAGGAATAATAGAAATGGATATTAAAAAGATCGCAAACATAGGAGTATTAATTGGTTTAGCCCTTATATTAATGTTAACTATAAGGTTTCCACTTTTTTTACCATTCTTAATTTATGAACCAGGTGATATTCCAATTTTAATTATTGCTTTTCTTTATGGCCCAATGCCTGCTTTAAGTGCTACTTTTATACTATCAATTTTAATGGCGGCTTTAACTGGTTTAGGTGGACCCTTTGGAGCATTTATGCATTTTCTTGCAACAGGAGTACTAGTAGGACTTGCTGGGTATTTTTATAAAAAATACCATTCTAAAAAAGGAGCTATTATCGGATTAACAATAGGTTCGCTTGCTATGACAGGAGTAATGGCGGTAGCAAATATATTATTGAACCCAATTTTTTATGGTATACCATATGAACGAACTATAAATATGTTATTACCAGGTATTATTCCTTTTAACTTAACAAAAGCAATCATAAATTCAATTTTAACAGTATTAGTATATAAAAAGATTGCTGAATTTTTAAGAAGGAAAGGCTTATTGACTTCATTAGATAGGAAAGAAAACAGTGAATATGCATATATAGATGAAAATAACTAAAAATAGATAGTCTTATTATAATCCTTTATATATTTTTCTATAAAGGATTTTTTTTAATAGTAGTCATTATAATATATGTAATAAAAGGTAAGGTAGAAAGATTTTAATTTTCTCTCATCCGCTAATATTTGACATTTGTTTGCAACTAATATACAATTTACATAAGTGTATTGGAGGTAATATAATTGGATGTAACAATACTTGGTTCGGGAACTTCACATGGAGTTCCTATTATTGGTTGTAATTGTGAAACTTGTACTTCAGATAATCCTAAAAATAAGAGGTTTAGATCTTCAATATATATAAAAACAAATGTTAAGAATATATTGATTGATACGTCTCCAGATTTAAGATTACAGCTTTTAAATAATGAAATAACCGATATTGATATTGTGTTATTCACACATCCCCATGCAGATCATATAATGGGGTTTGATGATTTAAGAGCTATAAATAGAATTAATAAAAGAGATATACCTTGTTATGGAAATAAATATACGATTGAAGCAATTAAGAAAAAATTTGAATATATATTTAAAGATCGACATTGTAGGTTTTCTGTACCAAGTGTGGAATTAAATGAAATCAAAAATGAACTTCAATTTGAAGATTTAAAAGTTACTCCTTTACCTGTAAAACATAACCATGATAATGTATTAGGTTACAAAATTGATAATTTTGCTTATATTACTGATTGTAGTGAAATTCCTAAAGAGACAATGAAACTATTAAAAGATGTTGACCTGTTAATTTTAGATGCACTTCGCTATAAAAGCCATCCGAAGCACTTTAACATCAATGAAGCTGTAGAAGTTATTCAAAACCTGGGTATAAAAAAGGCATATTTAACACATGTTTCTCATGAAATTGAACATGAGAAAGTAAATGAAGAATTACCTGAAGGAATAGAGTTAGCTTATGATGGATTACAGTTAAAAGTTTAAAGGAATGAGAATTTAATGAATATAGTATTAGTAGAACCAGAAATTCCACAAAATACTGGTAATATTGCTCGTACTTGTGCAGCTACAGATAGCAGTTTACATTTGGTACATCCTCTAGGATTTTCTACTGAGGATAAATATCTTAAAAGAGCTGGTTTAGATTACTGGCACTTATTAGATATTAATTACTATGATAATTTTGAATCATTTTTAGAAAAGAAAAAAGACGAGCGTATGTTTTTTGCCTCGACTAAATCTCCTCATCGATATGATCAAGTAGATTATAAAAAGGGAGATTATTTGGTTTTTGGTAAGGAAACAGCCGGATTACCTGAAAAATTTCTAAAAGAAAGATTAGATTATACGATTAGGATACCTATGATAGAAGAGGCACGTTCTTTGAATTTAGCAAATTCAGTCTCTATTGTATTATATGAAGCATATAGACAGTTAGATTTTCCTAATTTTAATCAGGAAGCTAAGTTTAGTAATAGTGTTTAATTTAAATGAAAGAGCAGGTATATTTTAACATACCTAGAAATATATTAATAGTATGAAAGATTCTAAACTAGGAGGATAGAGGAGATGAATTTAAAGGATAGTAATTATTTAAAGTTAAGTATAACAATATCCACCACAATATTATTATTAATAGTATTTTCAATAAGTACATATGCTATCAGTTTAGAAGTTGAAGATCGTGGTGAAGCAGTAAAAGAAGTACAATCTTTGTTGAAAAAAGTTGGTTATGACATTAGTACTGATGGTATTTTTGGCTATAGAACTAAAGAAGTAGTCAAAGATTTCCAAGCTAATAATAATCTTAAAGTTGATGGAATCGTCGGAGATAATACATACAACAATTTAAAAAAGATGGCAGAAGATATTAAGTATGTAGTAAATAAAGGCGATACACTTTATGAAATTGCAAATAAATTTGATACCACTGTTCAGGATATTAAAAAGAGTAATAATATATCAGGAAATATAATCAGACCTGGAGATACGTTATTTATACCGAACACTGGACGCGGTGGTGGTGATGAAGATAGACTTTCTTCAAATATTATCCATGAAGTTCAACGTGGAGATGCATTATTTTCAATAGCAAAAAAATATGGTGTTGATGTTCAAACCATAAAAAACGCAAACAATTTAAATTCTAATAAAATTGTTATTGGTCAAAATTTAGTAATACCTTTTCAAGACAGAAACAATAGTGGTAAATTTTCATTGAGAGAGGGTGTATTTATTTGGCCATTACAAGGGAGTATATCTTCCTATTTTGGCTGGAGATCTGATCCTGTCAATGGAAGAAATGATTTTCATCAAGGTTTAGATATTTCAGTACCCTTAGGTACTAAAATAAGAGCTGCTTCCAGTGGAAAAGTTGTTAAAAGTGGCTGGATAAGTGGTTTTGGGAAAACAATTGTTATTGACCATGGGGAAGGTATTGAAACCCTCTATGCTCATAATTCGGCTTTACTAGTAAATACAGGACAAAAAGTAAGTACTGGTCAAATTATTGCAAGAGCTGGTAGTACTGGAAAGAGTACAGGTTCTCATTTACATTTTGGAGTTTTAGATAATGACGAGCCGGTTGATCCTATGCAATATTTACCATAAAAGTATAGTATATATCTTGAATATTACCTCATATCTTTTGATATGGGGTTTTTTATTGTCTTATTTTAAAAATATTATAATTTTTATTAAATAAATTGATAATAAAGATAAAAGATGTTAATATAATTTTAACATCATAAAGACAGGGGGTCATTTAATGAAGAAAATTGATGCGAGAGGGTTGGATTGTCCAAAACCTGTAATAAAAACGAAAAAAGTGTTAGAAAAACATGGTGAAGCAGAAGTATTAGTAGATAATGAAGTAGCAGCTGAAAATGTAAAAAAATTAGGAATTAAAATGGGTGCTAAAGTTACAAAAGTAAAGGAAAATGAAGGTAATTATAAATTAGTAATAGCAGATTTCAAAAAAGCTGAGAAAAAAAGAGATAAAGAAGGTAAAGAAAAAGTTATTTTTATAAAATCTAATCTTTTAGGTGAGGGAGAAGCAGAATTAGGTGATATTTTAATAAGAGGATTTATTAACACCTTAAAAGAGATAGAGCCTTTGCCAAATAAGATTATTTTTATGAATTCAGGAGTTAAGCTACCTTGTGAAAACGATGAAGTTATCAATTCTTTAAAAGAATTAGAAAATAAAGGTGTGGACGTTTTAACCTGTGGTACTTGTCTTGATTATTATAACTTAGAGGATAAACTAAAGGTGGGTAATATTAGTAATATGTATGAAATAGTAGATAGTCTAAATCAAGGAGACGTATTAGAAATATAATAATTTTCATGAATTAAGTTAAAGGTGGTGAAATAGATGACTGATGAAATTAGATTAACACAGTATAGTAAGACTTCTGGTTGAGCTGCTAAATTGGGCCCCAATGCCCTGGCGCAAGTTTTGCGTCAAGTTAGTTTTGAAAATACAGACCAGAACCTCTTGATTGGTATTGAAACCGGTGATGATGCGACAGTGTATAAAATGAATGAGGAAACTGCTTTAATTCAATCAGTAGACTTTTTTACGCCGGTTGTAGATGATCCTTACATATACGGACAAATTGCAGCTGCTAATGCGCTAAGTGATATATACGCAATGGGTGGTAAACCAATCTTAGCTATGAACATAGTAGGTTTCCCGGAATGTTTAAATCAAAGTTTATTAGTTGAAATATTGCAAGGTGGAGCCGATAAAGTTAAAGAAGCAGGTGCTTCATTGGCAGGTGGACATACTGTAAAAGATGATGAACCTAAATATGGTTTATCTGTAACTGGATTAGCTCATCCGGATAAACTCTTAACAAATTCAAATGCAAAACCAGGTGATAAATTGATTTTAACTAAACCTCTAGGTACAGGAGTAATGATCTCTGCTATTAAAGGGGGACTTGAAAAAGGTGATAAAGCTAACCCAGCGGTTAAATCAATGATAGAATTAAATAATAAGCCTGTTGATATATTAAAAAAATATAGAATAAATGCTTGTACTGATATCACTGGTTTTGGGTTAATGGGACATTTAACGGAGATGGTAAAAGCAAGTAATGTAAATATCAAATTAAATATTAATGATATTCCTATCTTTGATAGTGTAATAGATTATGCTCAAATGGGACTTTTCCCTGAAGGTGGGTATGCTAATAAAGAAAATTATAAAAATATGGTTTTAGATAAATCAGAGGTCGATGTTGATAGAAAAGATCTTATTTATGATCCTCAGACTTCAGGAGGTTTATTATTTTCGGTTCCTGGAGAAACTGCAGATAAGATAATTAAGGAACTACATAACCATGGAGTAAATAAAGCGGCAATTATTGGAGAAGTAAAAAAAGGTAAACAAGAAATAATATTAAGTTAGGGTGATAAAAATGAAATATTATATACTAACATTTCAATCTACACATCATTATATGAGAGCGGAAAAATTATTTGATGATCTAGATTATGAATTTGAACTGGCAAATATTCCACCTGAAATTAGTGCTGATTGTGGTTTGGGATTAAAATTTGATTCTTGTGTAGATGAAGAAAAAGTTTATACAATTATCAAAAGAAGTGGAATAGAAATTGACGGTCTATATTATATAGAAAAAAATGAAAATAGTAAGGATTTAGAAAAAATAAAATAAATATTGTCTAACTACATTGACAATTGGAGCACTGTCTTATATAATATTAACAGACTTTGTGAAAAAAATATTATATAGATGGTTGAAGAAGATGGGAGAGTGCTTAACAGCCGCCGAAGGGGTAAATTTCCTGATGCCATAGTAGGGAAATGAAACTTTCAGGTAAAAGGACCGTCTTCTGACAGAACTCTGGAAAGTTTATTGTTGAACACCGAAGGAGCAGTCTACTTCGTGTAGGTAATCTCTCAGGTTTAAAGACAGAGTAGTAATGGTCTATCATTACTATTCTGTCTTTTTTTAGTTTGAAAAAGGAGATAATTATGAAAAAATATATTATGATTACAAATAACCCAAAAGTTATTAAAAAATATAAGGATAAAGAAATTTCCATTTTTTCTTTGAATAAGATAGATAAAATTTTTACTACCACACGTGATTTAATTCATAAGGGATATATTTTAGTCACTCATCCTTTAGCAGGTAGTATAAAACCTTACCAGAATCCTTATAGATCTATTATATTAAAAGAAGGAGAAGAATTAGATTATAATTCCTTAAAAAATTTTGAAAATTCTTTTAAAAAATATAAACAATTTGAACATAATAAATCTAAAATAAATAATTTGTCTCAAAAAATATTAGATGATTATCAAGTTATTGATCTTTCTTTGATTGAGAGTGCATTGCAATCAATTAAGAAGGGTTAATTTAATATATAATATTAAATGAGGGGGTGATTATACAAATGCTTGAGCTTAATAAAGAAAATTTTGAATCTGAGGTTCTAGAATCAGAAGGAATTGTTGTTGTAGATTATTGGAGTGATAATTGTGATCTTTGTTTAGATTTGATGCCTGATATTGAAAAATTAGCAGAAGAATATGGAGATAAGATAAAGTTTGCTAAACTAAATATCAAAGGTAATCGAAGATTAGCTATTGGACAGAAGGTATTGGGCTTACCCTCGATAGTATTTTATGAAGATGGTGAGAAACAAGAACATCTGAGTGGTGACGAACTGGAGCCTGAAGATATAGAAGAAGTACTTGATAAATATTATAAACAGGCTTAAGAAAGGAGGGAAGTTGTGAAATTAGAATTAGGTAAAGTTCAAATTGATGATATCAGTTTTGGAAATTCCACAGAAATTAATAATAATGTACTTAACATTAATAAAGAGGAACTACTTGAAAATATTAATGGTAACGATGAAATAAAATCCATTGATATTCAATTAGTTAAACCTGGTGATAGTGTTCGTATTATACCTGTTAAGGATGTAATTGAACCTAGAATTAAGGTCGAAGGACCTGGTGGAGTCTTTCCAGGTGTTTTATCAGGGGAAGAAATTGTAGGATCTGGTAGAACATTGGCTTTAAAAGGTTGTGCAGTTGTAACAACGGGTAATATTGTTGGTTTCCAGGAAGGTATTATTGATATGAAAGGACCTGGAGCAGAATATACTCCTTTTTCTAAATTCAATAATATTGTAATTAACTGTGAAGTAAAAGATGATGTTCCTCAACATGAACATGAAGAAATTGTAAGAATGGTTGGTCTTAAGGCTTCAACATATTTAGCAGAAGCAGCTAAGGAAGTAGAACCAGATACAGTAGAAGTATTTGAAAACAAACCATATTATGAAGCTGCGAATCAATATCCAGACTTACCTAAAGTAGGTTATGTTTATATGCTACAAAGTCAGGGATTACTACATGATACCTATGTATATGGAGTTGATGCTAAAGAGATCCTACCCACCACTATTTCTCCTACTGAGATTATGGATGGTGCAATTATAAGTGGGAACTGTGTTTCCGCCTGTGATAAAAACGCTACATATGTTCACCAAAATAATCCCGTAATTGAAGATCTTTATGAAAGACATGGGAAAGACTTTAATTTCATCGGTATTATAATAACTAATGAAAATGTAACACTAGCTGATAAAGAAAGATCTTCAAATTATACTGCCAAATTAGCAGAACAAATGGGTCTAGATGCCGCTATAGTTTCTGAAGAAGGTTTTGGTAATCCTGATGCAGACCTAATCATGAACTGCACAAAATTAGAAGATAAGGGAATTCAAACTGTACTTATTACTGACGAATATGCAGGAAGAGATGGCAGTTCTCAGTCCTTGGCAGATGCGGATCCCAAGGCTGATGCAGTAGTTACAGCAGGAAATGCTAATGAAGTAATTACCTTACCAAAAATGGATAAGGTTATAGGATATAAAAAGACAGCAAATGTTATTGCTGGTGGATTTGATGGTAATATAGAAGAAGATGGCAGTATAACAGTTGAGATACAGGCAATTACAGGTTCCACTAATGAATTAGGTTTTAATAAGTTAACTACAAGAGATTATTAAAAAATTAACGGAGGTGCTAAAAGAATGTTAGAAAATAAAAAAGTTGCTATTCTGGGAGATAGAGACGGAGTTCCCGGACCAGCTATAGAAGAATGTATAAAAACAACTGGAGCAGAAGTTGTTTTTACTACTACTGAATGTTTCGTCTGAACAAGCGCAGGCGCCATGGACTTGGAAAATCAGCAACGTGTTAAAGATTTAGCTGAAAAACACGGAAAGGAAAACCTAGTTGTTATTTTAGGTGGAGCAGAAGCAGAAGCTTCCGGCTTAGCCTGTGAAACAGTAACAAATGGTGATCCTACATTTGCAGGTCCATTGGCAGGAGTCCAGTTAGGACTCGCGTGTTATCATATTTTAGAACCTGAAGTCAAAGAAGAAGTAGATGCAGAGGTTTATGATGAACAGGTATCAATGATGGAAATGGTTTTAGATGTTGACGATATTATTGAAGAAACTAAAAAATATAGGGAAATGTATTCTGAATATACCGAATAAATGTTCCCAATGAAAGGGGGCGTAAGATAAATGGCAAAATATAAAATTGTCCACTATTTAAACCAATTTTTTGGTCAAATTGGTGGAGAAGAGAAAGCTAATATTGCACCAAAAGTAAAAGACGGCTCAGTTGGGCCCGGTAATGCTTTCAATAATGCTTTAGGAGATAAAGCGGAAATAGTAAATACTATAATTTGTGGTGATAGTTATTTTAATGAAAATAAAGATGAAGTACAAACTATAATAAAAGAAAAGTTAAGTGAAATTAATCCTGACATGGTCATTGCTGGACCGGCTTTTAATGCAGGTCGCTATGGTATGGCATGTGGCGGTGTTGCAGAAGTTGCTCACGATTTAGATATACCTGTAGTATCTGGAATATATCCAGAGAATCCTGGTTATGATATGTATAAGCAATTTGCTTATTTTGTTGAAACAACTGATTCTGCTGCTGGTATGAGAACTGCCTTACCAAATATGGCCGAATTAGTTAAGACATATATAGAAAAAGAAGGAGAATTAGGTTTACCTGAAGAAGAAGGTTATTTACCCAGAGGTATTCGAAAAAATATCTTTGTAGATAAAAGAGGTTCTACACGAGCAGTAGATATGTTAGTAGCTAAATTACAGGAGAAAGAATTTAAATCAGAATATCCAATGCCTAACTTCGATAGAGTAGATCCAGTTGATCCTTTAGAAAATATAGAAGATGCCAAAATAGCTTTAGTTACTTCCGGAGGTATTGTACCAAAAGGTAATCCGGATCATATAGAGTCTTCAAGTGCTTCAAAATTTGGCAAATACAGTATTAATGATATATATGAAATGACAGCAGAAACTCACGAAACAGCACATGGAGGATATGATCCTGTATATGCTAATGAAGACCCTAACTGTGTACTTCCAGTTGATGTATTAAGAGATATGGAGAATGAAGGAAAAATTGGTAAACTCCATGATTACTATTATTCTACAGTAGGAAATGGTACTTCTGTAGCAAATGCAAAAGCATATGCCCAAGAAATCGCTCAAGAACTACAGGAGGATGGAGTTCAGGCTGTAATACTCACTTCTACCTGAGGTACTTGCACACGTTGCGGAGCAACGATGGTTAAAGAGATTGAAAGAGCAGGTATTCCGGTAGTTCATATTGCGACAGTAATACCAATTTCTAAAACTGTAGGAGCTAATAGAATAATACCAGCGGTAGCTATACCACATCCTTTAGGTGATCCTAAACTAGCTGAAGCTAAACAAAAGGAAATTAGAAGGATATTAGTTGAAAAGGCCTTAGATGCCTTACAAACACCTATTGATAATCAAACAGTTTTTGAATAAAAAAACAACACAATATTATTTAGATGGACTGTAGTTAATTCTACAGTCCTTTTTTAATTTTGCATTTAAAAAAGAAAAAATTTGTTAATTAGGGAGGATTTTTAGGATTTATATAGTATATTATATTAATAACGAAACATTGTTCCAATATTATAAACAAAATTGAGGAGGTAGAATTTATGAGTAGTGATGAGGGCAATTATATTCATTCTATTCAAAGAGCAGTGAAAGTTTTAGATTTGTTTGATAATGATGTTAAATATTTGGGAGTAACTGAAATAGCAAGGAATTTAGATCTAAATAAAAGTACAGTTTACAGATTAGTTAATACACTAAAAAAGGAAGAACTATTAATACAGGAAGAAGATAGTAAAAAATACAGACTAGGATATAAAATACTGGATATTGCTAATAGAATGAGAAATCAATTAACTCATAATGATGCAGCGTTAGAGGAAATGAAGAAATTAAGAGATCAGACTGGAGAAGCTGTTTTACTCTCCGTTTATACTAATATAGGAGGGGTTTGTATAGAAAAAATTGATACTAAAAATGCAATTAAAGTTACTTCTAAGCCCGGCCATACAACTCCTCTTCACTGTGGAGCAACAGGTAAAATTCTTTTAGCTTATGCAGAACAAGATGAAATTAATAGAGTTTTAGAAAAAGATCTAGAAAGTTATACTGAGAATTCAACTACTGATCAAGAAAAAGTACGTAAACAGCTTAAAGAAATTAGAGAACAGGGTTATGTAATTAGCTGGGGAGAAGTTGATAAAGGTGCTATAGGTATTGGCGCTCCCATTTTAGATGAGGATGGGAAGTTACTATATGGTTTAAGTTTAGTAGGTCCTGAAGATAGAATTAAATCAAATGGATTAGAAAAAACAATTGATATGGTTGTAAATTCTGCGGAAGAAATTTCGAGGAAGATCAATATGTTAGACTTTACTTAAAAATTTAAGTATATAATGGAGGTGATTGTCTAAAGGAGCAAAGTTAGTAGTTAGTAGTGAGTAGTGAATATTTTTTAATACTAGTATAATTAATAATAAAATACAAAAGGAGGAATTGAGTAGTGAGAAGTAGTGAAGATATTATTTATTTAGAAGACAAGTATGGTGCAGACAATTATAATCCATTACCGATTGTTATTTCAGAAGCTGAAGGAATTTGGGTTGAGGATCCGGAAGGTAATAGATATATTGATATGTTAAGTAGTTATTCAGCAGTTAGTCATGGTCATAGTCATCCTGAAATTGTAAAAACATTAAAAGAACAATCAGAGAAGTTATCACTAACATCCAGAGCATTTTATAATAATCGATTAGGCTCATTTTATAAGAAATTAGCAGAAGTTACTGGTAAAGATATGTTTTTACCAATGAATACCGGTACTGAAGCAGTTGAAACTGCTTTAAAAATGGCTAGACGGTGGGGATATTATAAAAAAGGTATACCAGAAAACAAGGCAGAGATAATTACCTGTTCTAATAACTTTCACGGTCGAGCAATATCAATTATAACATTCAGCACTTCTGAAACATCACGTGATGGTTATGGTCCCTATGTACCGGGTTTTAAAGTTATAGAATATGGAAGTGTAGAAAAACTTAAAGAGGCAATTAATCCCAATACTGCAGCCTTTTTAGTGGAACCTATCCAAGGAGAAGGCGGTATTATAATTCCCCCCGATGGATATTTAAAAGAAGCATATGAGGTTTGTCAAGAAAATGATGTATTGTTTATGGCAGATGAAGTTCAGACTGGATTTGGGCGGACTGGAAAAATGTTTGGTTGTGATTGGGAAAATGTAACTCCTGATGTCTATATATTAGGTAAAGCCCTGGGAGGTGGAGTATTCCCCGTTTCTGCAGTAGGAGCAGATCAGGAGATTATGGAAGTTTTTGATCCTGGTTCACATGGTTCCACATTTGGAGGTAATCCATTAGGATCTGCGGTTGCTAAAAGAGCTATTGAATTACTTGAAGAAGAAAATATGGTTGAAAATTCCAGGAAAATGGGTGAATATTTACTAAACAAATTAAAGGAAATTGATAACCCAGTAATTAAAGAAATTAGAGGCAGAGGCCTATTTATTGGTATTGAATTAGAAGAAAAAGCCCGACCATATTGTAAAGAATTAAAGAAAAATGGAGTATTGGTCAAAGAAACCCATGGTAATATAATTAGAACTTTACCCCCTTTAATTATAAATAAAGAAGAGGTTGATGAAGCAGTAAGAAGAATAAAGCAAGTGTTTTAATTAACTGTTTAATATTAATTATATTAAAATAAAATAAGCATATTATTAAAGGACCTGTAGATATAGGGTCCTTTAATTTTTTTTATTTATATATAATTTTACCGAATAGGATACATTGACAATTTAAAACCTGAGTGTTATACTAAGATAAATAATACCCATGTGGGGTATAAATACAGTCTAAGAATAATAGATTTAAAGTTCTCAGGAGGGGAATTTATGTATAAATATATGAGTATATTTTTTATTGTATTTTTGATATTAATAATGGTTGGAGGTAGTGTTTTAGCACAACCTGGAATGGGTCCAATGGGTAATGGTCACATGATGGAATCTATAAGCAGTGAATATGAATTTTTAATAAAAATGATTCCTCATCATGAAGAAGCAGTTTATACTGCAAAAATTTTAAAAGAAAAGACTAATCGAGAAGAAATGAGAGAGTTTGCTGATAAAATTATAGAAACTCAAAGTAGAGAAATAGAACAAATGAATGAGTGGCTTGATAAATGGTATCCAAACAGAGAAAATTATTATGAATATCAAGCAATGATGGGAAATTATGAAAATATAGAAGGTAATCAGTTAGACCAGGTATTTTTACAAGATATGATTTTTCATCATATGGCAGCAGTAATGATGTCTCAACAACTAATTGTAAATGGATTCGCAGAACATGAAGAAGTATATAATTTGGCATTGAGTATTAGAACCAATCAAAGAAATGAAATCTTCCAGATGAGAGAATGGCTTGGAAGTTGGTATTAATCTCAATAATATAAAAAATAATCATTCAACTTCATATTATCTTCATATTTATAATTTATTATATAATTAGTCAATCAATTAACACATTAGTAAGAAAGTAAGAGTATTAGGAGGTAATAAATATGATGGGAATTGGATATGGAATGATGGGTGGAGGCGGTTTTTCTTTGTTGATCTTCTTAGTAGTTATAGTTGCAGCATTCTTTTTGTTTAATAGCTATAATAGAAATAATCATCAAAGAAAAAACCCGCAAGAAATAAATAATTATAAAAGTACAAACCAAGCAGCAGAAATGGCAAGAGAGAGATATGCAAAAGGTGAAATTTCTAAAGCAGAATTAAATGAAATATTAGATACTCTAAATAGAAGAGGCTAATTTAAACGTAGTTTATTAGAGCTTAGATTCTATTTAAAATGGTTTTATTAGAATAGTTATGAAGTTCAGAACACAATCAGTTTAATCAATTATGAAACGAATATAATTAATAAATATTAGACAAATAATTTTTATAGTTAGAACAAAGTGAAATCACAAAAAGATTAAATTAAATGAATATTTTCATTATTAAAGAGCAGAAATTTCCAAATTATTTGGAAATTCTGTTCTTTTTTTATGCAATAAATAATATTCAGAATATTTTATTAAATTTTTAATTGTTAAGATTATTGAATTGACAGTAATCATAATTTTTTTAATTATTAATTTCACAATCATGGTTGATATATAATCATGATTATGTTATTATAATATTGTGAAAATAAAAACGATTATGGAGGTGTAAGTTAATATGCTTAAAGGTAAAAAAGTCGCAATTTTAGGTGACAGAGATGGAGTACCTGGCCCTGCTATAAAAGAATGTATTGAATCAGCTGGAGCAGAAGTAGTGTTTACTACTACTGAATGTTTCGTCTGAACAAGCGCAGGTGCCATGGACTTGGAGAACCAACAACGTGTTAAAGATTTAGCTGAAAAACACGGGAAGGAAAACCTTGTTGTTATATTGGGTGGAGCAGAAGCAGAAGCTTCCGGCTTAGCCTGTGAAACAGTAACAAATGGTGATCCTACATTTGCAGGTCCATTGGCAGGAGTCCAGTTAGGACTCGCGTGTTATCATATTTTAGAGCCAGAGATTAAAGAAGAGATAGATCCTGATGTTTACGATGAACAGGTTTCCATGATGGAAATGGTCTTAGATGTAGATGAAATCGCTGATGAAGTATCTACTTATCGTGGAAAGTATTCTGAATTTGCTTAATTCCTACTGTTATTTATTAAACAATTTAATTTTAAGAAAAGAGGTGGACTAAGGTGAAACTAGAACTCGGTAATTTTCATGTAGAAGATATTGAGTTTGGAGATGAAACAACTTTCAACGATGGTGTCTTAACTATTAATAAAGAAGAAGCACTGGAAGTTGTTTATAAAGATGAACATATCACTGAAGCTGATTTAAAAATAGTAAAACCCGGTGATATGGTCCGCCTGGTTCCGGTTAAAGAAGCAATTGAACCCCGTTATCGTGAAGAAGGGGGACCGGTATTTCCCGGTGTAACTGGTGATTTGATGCAGGCCGGTGATGGTAGGACACTTGCAATGAAAGATATGAGTGTACTTGTCGTCGGTAAACATTGGGGAGGATTCCAGGACGGTTTAATTGATATGGGAGGAGAAGGTGCTAAATATACATACTTCTCTCAGTTGAAAAATATTGTTTTAGTTGCTGATACTGATGAAGAATTTGAAAAACATGAGCAACAAAAGAAAAACCATGCCTTAAGATGGGCGGGTATGCGCTTATCAGAATATCTTGGTGAGACTTTGAAAGATCAAGAACCTGATGAAGTTGAATCTTACTTGTTAGATCCAATTACTAAAAGATCTGAGGATGTAAATTCACTTCCTAGTGTAGTAATGGTTATGCAGCCTCAATCCCAAATGGAAGAACCTGGTTATAATGATTTAAACTATGGTTGGGATACAAACAAAATGCTGCCAACTTTTATGCATCCTAATGAAGTATTAGATGGTGCTATGATTTCTGGTAGTTTTATGCCCTGTTCTTCAAAATGGTCAACTTATGATTTTCAAAATTTTCCTTTAATTAAAAGACTATATAAAGAACATGGAGAAACTATAAACTTCTTAGGCATTATAATGTCTAACTTAAATGTTGCTATGGAACAAAAAGAAAGAGCAGCTCAATTTGTAGCTCAGATGGGTAAATCATTGGGTGCAGATGCAGCATTAGTAACTGAAGAAGGATATGGTAACCCAGATGCAGATTATGTTGGTTGTTTAGTTGCTTTAGAAGATGCTGGTATAAAAACTGTAGGAGTAAGTAATGAGGCCACTGGACGTGATGGTGGTTCACAGCCTCTAGTAACATTAGATCCCAAAGCAGATGCTTTAGTTTCAACAGGTAATGTATCTGATCTAATTGAATTACCTCCGATGGATACTGTAATTGGAGAATTAGAAGCATTAGCTAGAGACGGTTTATCCGGAGGTTGGGAAGATGATGAAGTACTAGGCTCTTCAGTCAAAGAAGATGGTTCAATAATTATGGAAAATAATTCTATGTTCTGTGGAGACCAAATTGCTGGTTGGTCCCCTAAAACAATGAAAGAATATTAATACACGGGAGGTGAATTTGATGTCAAAAGCAATTGTATATTTAAATCAATTTTTTGGACAGATTGGTGGAGAAGATGTAGCAGACCATGCACCAGAGATAAGAGATGAAAAAGTTGGGGCTGCTATGCTCTATGACCAATTATTAGATGCCGATGTAACCCATACTATAATATGTGGAGATAATTTTGTAGGTTCAAATGAAGAAGAAGCAATTGAGAGAATATTAGGATTTTTAGAAGATAAAGAATTTGATATATTCTTTGCCGGACCAGCTTTTCAGGCCGGAAGATATGGTAATGCCTGTGGGGCAATTGGAAAAGCGGTTAAAGAAGAATTTGATGTACCTGTGATTTCTTCAATGAATGAAGAAAATCCTGGTGTTGATATGTATAAAAAAGATATCTATATTTTCCCGGGTGGTCAAAGTGCTGCTAAGATGCGGGATGATGTACAAAAGATGGTTGATTTTGGTAATAAAATATTAAATGATGAAAAATTACTTCCTGCAGAAGAGGAAGGTTACTTTATAAGAGGTATTAGACACCAATACTTTTTGCCAGACGAAACACCAGCTTATGAAAGAGCGATTGATATGTTATTAAAGAAAATTAACGATGAAGAATATGAAAGTGAACTTCCTATCCCTGAATTAGATACTGTTGAGATAGCTGATCCTATTAAGGATTTAAGCGAAATTACTATTGCTTTAGTTACTTCAGGAGGAATAGTTCCAGTTGATAATCCAGATCGTATTCAATCTGCATCAGCTACTCGCTGGGGTAAGTATTATATTGATGATCTAGATCAACTTCAAAACAGAAGACAAGAAGCATTTAAGACTATTCATGCCGGTTATGATCCGGCCGCAGCTGATACAGATCCAAACAGAGTAGTACCTGTTGATGCTATGCGTCAATATGAAAAAGAAGGTAAGATCGGAAAACTGTATAAGTATTTTTATTCTACTGTGGGTACAGGAACTACCCAGGGTGAAGCTGCAAGAATGGGTCAAGAAATAGCTCAAGAACTACAGGAGGATGGAGTTCAGGCTGTAATACTCACTTCTACCTGAGGTACTTGCACACGTTGCGGAGCAACGATGGTAAAAGAAATTGAAAGAACAGGTATCCCTGTAGTACAAATGGCTAATTTAATTCCAGTAGCTAAAACTGTTGGAGCCAATAGGATGGTTCCCACCATATCTATACCTTATCCATTAGGTGACCCTTCTACAAGTGAAGAAGAGCAGTGGAAACTTCGTTATCATAGAGTAGGAGTAGCTTTAGATGCTCTTACTACTGATATTGAAGAGCAAACTGTCTTTAATGTGGAAATATAAATATAATATCCTCATCTCTCATAAGAGAGGTGAGGAATTATTAATTTAATAGTATTTAGTATATGTTCAAAAATACTTACATAAAAGGGTGAAAATCATTGAAAAATTCAAAAGATAAAAATGGCAATATTATAAAAGAGCGGGGAAAAGAAGTATTTTATATTTCCTTGATTATAGTATTTTCAATAGTCATGTGGGGTATTGCAATGCCTGATAACTTCAGCAGTATTGCAAATGGATTATTTGATTATCTAACAGGCAATTTTGGCTGGCTTTATCTAATTACGATGTCATTATTTGTAGTCTTTTGTGTTTGGGTTGCTCTAAGTAGACATGGAAAAATAAAATTAGGTAAACCGGATGAAGAACCAGAATTTAGTACAATATCCTGGTTTGCAATGCTATTTAGTGCTGGAATGGGAGTAGGTTTAGTATTTTGGGGAATGGCAGAACCACTAAATCATTTTGTTAATCCTTTAAATTTACAAGGGGGATCTGCTGCTGCAGCAGACTTTGCTTTAAAAACTTCCTTTTTCCACTGGGGATTACATCCTTGGGCTAGTTACGGAGTCTTGGCACTAGCTTTAGCATATATGCAGTTTAGACATGATAAACCTGCCCAGATTAGTAGTGTTTTTATACCAATTATTGGGGAAGCAAGAGCAAGAGGTGGACTTGGTAAAGTAATTGATATTTTAGCAATTTTTGCTACAGTTGCTGGAGTTGCTACTTCATTAGGTTTAGCAACTTTACAAGTGACAAGTGGCTTTAACTTTCTCTTTGGAATTCCTGAAACGAATCTTGTTCGGATATTGGTGATTGGTGTTATTACAATCTTGTTTATGATTTCAGCTATAACTGGTGTAGATAAAGGAATTAAGTATTTATCTAATGTTAATATTTCCTTAGCTGGTATTATAATGTTGATTTGTTTAATTGTAGGTCCGACAGTTTTAATTATTAATAATTTAACAAATTCATTTGGAATATATATGAGTAGTCTAGTTCGAGATAGCTTTAAAATCGGTCAAGAACCATGGTACGGTTGGTGGACAATATTCTACTGGGCCTGGTGGATTGCCTGGGCACCTTTTGTAGCTACATTTATTGCCCGTATATCTAGAGGGAGAACAATTAGAGAATTTGTGGGCGGAGTACTATTTGCTCCTACATTAGCTTCATTTGTCTGGTTTTCAATTCTAGGTACAATGGGTATAGAAAGTGGGATGGAAGTTGCTGAAGAAGCTATTGCTACTACCGAAACGGCCTTCTTTGTCGTAATGCAAAACTTCCCATATGGTGGCTTGATTTCAATTATAGCTGTTATTTTACTAGTAACATTTTTCATAACATCAGCAGATTCAGCTACTTTTGTTTTGGGAATGTTATCTGACAAAGGTAATCAAAATCCAACAGTACGTAGAAAAGTTACCTGGGGCTTTATTCAATCAGGTTTAGCAATAGCATTAATGCTTTCTGGTGGATTAGGTATGTTACAGACTGGATCTATTGTAGCAGCTTTCCCATTTGCCATCATTATGCTTTTTGCAATGGTAGCGATGATTAAGTCATTAAATGCAGAACATAAGGTAGATGGAATTGTTGATCTAAATAAGGTGGCTGATACTACTTTGGAGGATCTTTCAGAAGCAGATGAGTTAGAGGAAGCTGTAAATGATTAAATAAATAAAAAACCCGGCATTTAACTAATGCCGGGTGAAATTAACTATTCGTTTTCACAACAGATTGCGTCATTCACAATCGTCTTAATGTGTGATGTAATTTTATTTACTGCTTCTTCAACTGAATAATCAATTCTATTATTAATGGTTAAAGTCAACATTCCATGGTAGATGTAAGTAATCATATTATCTACTTCTTCAGCTTTTTCTGGAGATAAATAACCATTTTCAATTAATGGTTTAGAAGCTATGGAAGCCCGGCGTGATAAATCTGGATCTAAAAGCATGGGAATTAGTCTTTCAGGGGGATCGCCTAATTTTTCAGGAAAAATCTGAAAATATTTTTCCATTAATGTCTCTGGATGATCCCCAAGTTTTTCAGTAAAAATTGCATAATAGATATTGGGATTTTCAAAAGAAAACTTACAAAAACATTCCCACATCAAAATGAAGCGTTCGATTTCATCATCAGCTTTTTTTATGTATTCGGGCATAGTTTGAATATAATCACTTAAAAAATCTAAAGAAGCAAAGAAAATAAGTTGCTTATAGTTATCAAAATAATTATATATGGTAGCACTATTATAGCCCGCTTTTTTTGCAACACTACGGATAGTAACTTTTTTAATACCTTTTTCTTCGATAACTTCTTTAGTTGCTTGGATGAAATATTTTAAGATTCGTTTCTTTTTAATATCTTTTTTATCAATATCAATCAAAATATATCAGTCCTTTCTAGCCGTAAATATAAGGATAATCACTATTGTAAGGATATAATAAAACTATTTTAAATGCAACATTAATTGACTTTATGTCTGAATTTTAATATAATTTCTAATGGAAATACATTGTGAATTCAATTACTAATCAGAGGGGGAATACAAATGAGCAATACATATGATCTAATAGTTATTGGAGGCGGTCCAGCAGGTATGTCAGCAGCAATTTATGGTTCGCGTTCTCGCCTCAATACATTGGTTTTAGAAGCAAAGAGAAAGACAGGTGGACAACCTTCTACATATCATGATATGGAAAATTATCCGGGGGTACCTGAAACTACAGCACCTGAGTTGATGGACAACTTTAGAGAACATGCCGAAAAGTTTAATACAGAATTTGAAAGAGGAGAAGTTGTAGACCTTAAGGTCAACGGACTTGAAAAGATAGTAAAGACTAAAAAGGGTGAGGAATATAAAGCTAAAAGTGTTGTTTTAGCTACAGGAGCTGAACCAAGAAAATTGGGTATCGAAGGAGAAGAAGAGCTCAAAGGAAAAGGTGTGTCCTACTGTGCCACATGTGATGCAGATATTTTTGAAGGGCTTGATGTAGTGGTAGTAGGTAATGGTAATTCTGCTGTTGAAGAATCAATATATCTCACAAAATTTGTTGAAAATTTAACAATGATTGTTATCCATGATGAGGGAGTTATGGATGCTGAAAAGATTTTGCAAGAGAAAGCAATGGAAAATGAAAAAATAGATTTTGTTTGGAATTCAGTTGTAGAAGAAATTAAAGGTGATGGTATGGTAGAAAAGGCAGTCGTGAAAAACATTAAAACTGGAGAAACTGAAGAACTTGACTGTCATGGAGTATTCTTTTTCGTAGGAAGAGTACCTAATACTGATTTCTTAAAAGGAACCGTAGAACTAACAGAAAATGGTTATATAAAAGCAAATGACGAGATGGAAACAAATCAACCTGGAGTATATGCGGTTGGAGATGTAAGAAACAAGGTAGTTAGACAGGTAATAACAGCAGCGGGAGATGGAGCTACTGCTGCAGTAATGGCACAAGGATATATAGAAGAGGAAGATTATTGGCAGAATAATGTATTGAAATCAGAAAATCCTGTTATAGTTGCTTTTTGGAGTGTAACAGACCAGGACAGCATGGATATGATAAGTGAATTAGAGGCTATGGGGATTGAAGATAAAGATTATAGGTTTGTAAAAATAGACACCTATAAAAACAGATTGATTTCTAATCGTTATGATATTGAAGAGATTCCAACTATAGTTAAATTGGTAGATGGTGAAGTAGCAGAAAAATTAGTAGACCCATCCACCGAAGAAATTAAAAGCATATTATAAAATAAGGAGGAAATAATAATGTTAGAATTAGGAAAAGAAAATTTTGAAGATGAAGTATTAAATTCTAAAGAAATTGTTTTAGTGGACTTTTGGAGTGATAACTGTGACCTTTGTTTAGATTTAATGCCTGATGTAGAAGAATTAGCGGAAGAATATGGTGATGATATTAAATTTGCAAAACTTAATATTAAAGGTAATAGAAGGTTAGCAATTGGTCAGAAAGTACTTGGACTACCTTCCATTGTGTTATATGAAGATGGAGAAAAAGTAGAACATTTAAGTGGAGATGAATTAGAAGTAGAAGATATCCGTGAAGCTATAGAAGCAAGAGTTTAAGTCTTAAATAAAAGTGATAATGCTCTTCTTCAAATCGAAGAAGAGCATTACTATGAAAATAATTCGGAGGTGGAAATATTGAGTTTTCCAGTAATTAAAGGTTCAAGTTATATACTTGTACACACACCAAATATATTAAAACAAGGTGGTTCTACTCAGACCACAACAAGAGCAAAAGACCCTAATGATGAATATCTTAAACAAATGGATGATCACTTACGTAGTTTTGAAGAATTTGTAGGTTATGCCCCCAATCAGGCTTATATAGGCAATATTTTACCAAATGACCTAGAAGAAATAGAACAACCATGGTATGAAAATGATAATCTTCTGGAAGCAAAAAAAGAAGGACAATTCGGAGAAATTATGCCGGAAGATCAATTTATTGCCCTTATAAAACATGTTGATGTATTTGATCTTGTAAAATTAAGTGAAGAGTTTTGTGAAAAAGGTCAAAATTTAGTTAATGAACATCCTATTTTAAAAGAGATGGATATTGATTTAGGAGCGGGAGAACCAAAAGAAGATTTACAGAAATTAGTTGACGAACATTCAGAACCACTTTATTTAGATAATGAACTAGTAGGTTGTGTAAAAAAAGCACATGAAACTGATATTAATTTAAGTGCCCACGTAATTTATGAAAACTTAATAGCTAAAGCTTCAGCAGTATTAGCTATGAAAGATCTTGAATATAGAAATGAAGATGTTGACCTCTCAGAAGTAGATTATATTTTAGAATGTTCTGAAGAAGCATGTGGAGATATTAATCAACGTGGAGGAGGAAACTTCGCAAAAGCAATTGGAGAAATGGCAGGTTGTAATGATGCAACTGGTTCTGACGTGAGAAGTTTCTGTGCTGCTCCTGCTCATGCCATGGTTAATGCAGCTGCATTAGTTAAAGCCGGAGTTTACGACAATGTTGCAGTTGTAGCTGGTGGTTCTGTAGCAAAATTAGGGATGAATGGTAAAGACCATGTTAAAAAAGAGATGCCAATTCTAGAAGATGGACTTGGTGGTTTCGCAATAATAATCTCTAAAAATGATGGTGTAAATCCAATAATTAGAACAGATATTGTAGGACGCCATAAAGTTGGTACCGGTTCTTCACCACAGGCTGTAATAAGTTCTTTAGTTACTGATCCCCTTGATAAACATGAGATCAGTATAAAAGATATTGATAAATATTCCGTAGAGATGCAGAATCCTGAAATTACAAAACCGGCTGGGGCTGGAAATGTACCAGAATCAAATTATAAGATGATTGCAGCTCTTGGTGTTAAAAGAGGAGACTTAGAACGCAAAGAATTAATGGATTTTGTAGGAGAACATGGAATGCCCGGGTTTGCCCCTACTCAAGGTCATATTCCTTCAGGAGTACCTTTTGTGGGTCCAGCAGTGGAAATGATAAAGGACGGTAAGATCAATAATGCCATGATTATTGGTAAAGGTAGTCTTTTCCTAGGCAGAATGACCAATCTATTTGATGGAGTATCTTTTGTCATGGAAAGAAACAAAGGAACTGAACCTGAAAAATCAGAAGTCAGTGATAAAGAGATTAAAAATATGATTGCTGATGCCATGCGTCAGATGGCTGAAAACATAACCGGCGAGTCTAATTGAGGTGAATGAAATGGCAGATAAAACTAAGGAAAAAGTAGCTGGAATTTTTAATGAACTGGCAGATGCAATTGAATCTGGACAGTTTGGCGAAAAGAAAAAAATCGGACTAACTTTACTTGATAGTGAGCATGGACCAGAAGAACTACAAAAAGCTGCTAAGATGGCTCAAAATAATAATAGTGATATAGATGTTGTAGAAATTGGTTGTGATGGAGATAAGTGTTCTTGTTTAGCTGATGCTCATGAAATTATGGATCAAAAATTAAAAAATAATGATATTGATGCATCTGTAACTTTACACTATAATTTCCCATTCGGTGTATCAACTGTAGGTAGGGTGATAACACCTGGAAGAGGCAAAGAAATGTTGATTGCAACCACAACTGGAACTAGTGATACTAATCGTGTGGCTTCAATGTTAAAAAATACTATTTATGGAATTGCTACTGCGAAATCTTTAGGTATTGAAAATCCCAAGGTAGGTATTTTAAATGTTGATGGAGCCAGGCTAGTTGAAAATAACTTGAGAGAGCTAAAAGATAACGGTTATGATATAGAATTTGCAACTTCAGTAAGATCAGATGGTGGATTTGTAATGCGCGGGAATGACCTTTTAATGGGTGTTCCTGATGTGATGGTTACAGATACATTAACCGGAAATATGTTAATGAAAATATTCTCTGCTTATACTACAGGTGGTACTTATGAAGCTAAGGGCTTTGGTTATGGTCCTGGAGTTAGTACCGAATATGATCAATTGGTAGGTATTATTTCTAGAGCATCTGGGGCACCAGTTATAGCAAATGCTATTAAATATATGGCAGAAGTTAGTAAAGGGAACTTGCTTAAAGTTACAAAAGAAGAGATGAAAAAGGCCAAAAAAGCAGGACTTACAGACCTTATTGAAGAATTAAAAAGTAAGAGTGAAACCAAAGAAGTAGAAGATGTAAAACAACCTGAGAAAAAAGTTACAGGTGAAGAAATAGCAGGTATTGATATTTTAGAGATTGAAACTGCTCAAAAATCACTTTGGAAAGAAGATATATATGCTGAAACAGGTATGGGGTGTACAGGCCCAGTAGTATTAGTAGCAGAAGAAGATGAAGAGAAAGCAAGAGAAATCCTTAAGGAAGAAGGATTTATTCATTAATGATATATTTTAATAATGCAGCGACTACTTATCCAAAACCTGAAAGTGTTTATCAAGAAGTTAATAAATTTTTCAGGCAGGAAGGGGTTAACCCCGGTAGGTCGCAGGATGTAAAAACTATGAATATAAATAGAAGAATCTTTAATACAAGGGAGCAGATTGCCCAATTTTTTGGTATTAAAGATTCTTCTCGTTTTATTTTTACATCTGGTGCAACTGAATCTTTAAATTTAGCAATTAAAGGTTCTTTAAATAAAAATGATCATGTAATTACTACTAAGTTAGAACATAATTCAGTAATCCGCCCTCTCAATAAGTTGAGTAACGAGGGCCGGATTACTGTTACTTATCTTGATTTTAATAAAAATGGTATAATTTCTCTAGAAGATATTAAAAAAACAGTTCAAAAAAATACAGCTCTTATTATTATTTCTCATGCTTCAAATGTTTTAGGAACTGTAAATAATATCATTGAGATAGGAAAATTTGCAAAAAACAATGATTTTTTATTATTAGTAGATGCAGCTCAAACAGCTGGTATTTTAAATATTGACATAGATAATTTAAATATTGACTTATTATCTGTACCAGGTCATAAATCTCTTTATGGACCCCCAGGTATAGGTGGTCTATATATTAGAGAAGGGC
Organism: Halanaerobiales bacterium; assembly: GCA_021736945.1. Lineage (GTDB taxonomy): Bacteria > Bacillota > Halanaerobiia > Halanaerobiales > M55B127 > M55B127. The sequence continues at coordinate 37,130 of JAIPEX010000003.1, forward strand.
TTGAAATTGATACTCTTATGGAAGGTGGAACAGGTAGTAATTCATTAAATACTCTACAACCTAAAATAATGCCGGATAAATATGAAAGTGGTACTTTGAATACCTTAGGTATTATTGGTTTAGGAGCCGGGATAAAATTTATAAAAAATACTGGAATGAAAAAAATATATAATCATGAGATGAATTTATTAAATAGATTTTTAAATGGACTTAGAAGTATTAAAAATATCCTAATTTATGGACCAACTGATTTGGATAAAAAAGTTGGGGTGGTTAGTATAAATTTAATGAATCTAAGTGCTGCTAAATTTTCTCATCTCCTGCAAAATAAATATAATATATCTGTCAGAGGAGGATTACATTGTGCTCCATTACTTCATAAAAAAATGGGGACTGACAATAAAGGAATGGTAAGATTTAGTTTTAGTTATTTTAATACCTTAAAAGAAATTGATAATGCTTTAAATGCTATTAAACGGATAGCGGAAAAAGAGGGATAAATTATGAAAAAGGAATTATTTAAAAAAATACCGGCCGTTAATGATCTTTTGGAGAATGAAAAAGGTAAAGAACTAGTTGAAACTTACAACCATAGTTTAGTTCTTAAAGGTATCAGAAAAGTATTGGATCGGAAAAGAAAAATAATTTCAAAAACTGATGAAGAAGAACTTAACGAGTTAAAGCTGTCTTTAGAATTAACAAACTTATATAATGAAATTGAAGAATACATAGTTGATTATTTAGCCCCCTCTTTAGAACAAGTTATTAATGCTACTGGAACAATAGTCCATACTAATCTAGGTCGTTCTTTATTGTCTAAAGAAGCGGTAGATTCTCTAGTGAAGGTCGCTCAAAATTATTCAACTTTAGAGATAGATAAAAGGACAGGTGAAAGGGGTTCCCGTTATAATAATGTAAAAGATCTATTAACAGATCTCTGTGGAGCAGAAGATGGATTAGTGGTGAACAATAATGCTGCTGCAGTTTTACTGATATTAGATACTTTTGCTAAAAATAAAGAAGTGATTTTAGCAAGAGGAGAAATGGTTGAAGTAGGAGGATCATTTCGAATTCCAGAAGTAATGGAAAAAAGTGGGGCCGAGCTAGTTGAAGTAGGAGCCACAAATAAGGTATACATAGAAGATTATGAGAATAAAATTAATGAAAATACTGGTATGCTTTTAAAAGTTCATACCAGTAATTATAGAGTGATGGGTTTTACTGAAGAAGTAAAACTAAAAGAACTGGTTGAATTAGGTAATAAAACCAATTTACCAGTTGTAGAAGATCTAGGTAGTGGGATTATTGAAGATCTTAGTGATTTAGGTCTTAAGGATGAACCAACTGTTAAAGATAAAATAGATCAAGGAGCTGATTTGGTTTCTTTCAGTGGAGATAAATTATTAGGTGGTCCTCAATCTGGAATAATTGTAGGCAAAAAAGGTTTTATTGATAAGCTCAAAAAGAATCCTTTAACTAGAGCTTTAAGAGTAGATAAATTCACATTAGCTTCTTTAGAAGCAACTCTAAAGGCTTATATAGAAGAAGATGCACGCGAAAAATTACCCACCTTGAATATGTTAAGCCAAAATATTGATTTAATTAAAGATAAGGCAGTTAGACTTAAAGAAAAGTTAGATAACTTACAGATTGAAAGTTTAGATATTGAGATAGAAAAAGATTCAACGAAAATAGGTGGAGGGGCATTTCCTCTGCAGGACATACCAACTTATGTGGTTAAAATTAAAACAGATAAAATGGAATTAAATGAACTTTCTTATAAATTAAGAATGAATAAACCTCCAATTTTTACTCGTTTATATAATGAAAATATGTTTTTTGATTTAAGGACTATTAAAGAGACAGAAATAGACCAAATCGTAACGGCTTTAAAAAATATATTATAACTCAGGAGGAAGCGTTATGTCCCAGAAAAATTTTATTATAGGAACTGCTGGACATATCGATCATGGTAAAACCACACTTATCGAAGCTCTTAGTGGGACAGATACCGACCGATTATCCGAAGAAAAAGAAAGAGGAATCTCTATAGATTTAGGCTTTACAGATCTTAAATTAAACGATGATTATACATTAGGTATTGTTGATGTTCCTGGTCATGAAAAGTTTATTAAAAATATGTTAGCAGGTGCTGGGGGAGTTGATATTGCTCTACTTGTAGTAGCTGCTGATGAAGGTGTTATGCCCCAAACTAGAGAACATCTAGATATTTTGAGTTTGTTGAATGTTAAAAGGGGTATTACTGTAGTAACTAAAACTGATCGGGTAGAACAAGAATGGTTAGAATTGATGATTGAAGAGATTAGAGAAGAGCTTTCAAATACATTTCTTAAAGATGAGCCTATACTACCTGTTTCTGCGCTTGAAAATACTGGCTTAGATGATTTGAAAGAAACGATAATAACTACGATAGAGAGTATGCAAGAAAAAGAGATTACTGGTAATGTATATTTTCCTATCGACAGAGTTTTTACAATTAAAGGCCATGGTACTATAGTGACTGGTACATTGGTAAGTGGAAAAATTGAAAAAGAAGATAATTTAACGATATATCCTTCTCAAAAAGAAGCAAGAGTTAGAAGTCTAGAGGTACATAATGAAGATGCCGAAACAGCTTATCCAGGCCAAAGAGTAGGAATAAATTTATCAGGTGTAGATAAAGATGAAATTGATAGAGGAGATGTATTAGCTACTTCCGAGAGCTTAATTAACACAAAATTTTTGGATGGTAGATTAACTGTCTTAAAAAATGCTCCTTTAATAGTTGAACACGGTGATCGGATAAGGTTTCATATTGGTGCCAAGGAAGTTATTGGAAGAGTTTATCTTTTAGATAAAGAAGAACTTTTACCTGGCGAGAGTGGATTGGTTCAATATAGGTTAGAGGAAGAAGTTGTAGCTCGTTATAATGAGAATTATGTTATTAGGCGATATTCTCCAATGACTACCATTGGAGGAGGCAATATTTTAGATACTCATCCTCATCGCAGAAAACGTTTTGATGAAAAAGCAATTGAAGAATTAAAGAAAAAAGAAAAATTAGATGATAAAGAGCGAATAGAATTTATAATAAAATTAAACAAAAAAGAAACAATAAACACTAAATTTTTAATAAAAAAGAGCAGCTTGCGAGAAGATAAAATAAATGAGACTTTAAATAAATTATATTCTGAAGAAAAAGTCAAATATTTTGATAAAGGGACCAATACGACATGGATTCATAATAAAAATTATGTAAAACTGAAAAAAGAGATTATTAATAAGTTAGAAAAATTCCATAACGAAAACAGACTTAAGATAGGAATCTCGAAAGAAGAGTTAAGAACAAAAGTAAGCATAGATTTGGATAATATTGAATTTAATCAATTACTTAATGAATTAGAAAATGAAGAAAAAGTTGATATTAAAGGTTCGTTTGTAAAGCTATTTAATCATAAAATTAAGCTTAATGAAAAAGAAAAAGAAATTAAAAAAGAAATATTAGAGGAATTTGAAAAAAATATATTTATGCCGCCTCAAGTGGACGAAATTATTGAAAAAAATACAAAAAAGGAAGAAGTGTTTAATTATTTAATAGAAGAACGAATAATTATTCATATTAAAGAAGATTTATTTTTCCTTGCTTCAGCAGTAAAAAAAGCAAAAAAATTACTAATAGATTACTTGGAGAAAAATCAAGAAATTACTTTAGCTGAATATAGAGATTTATTGGATAGTAGTAGAAAATATACCTTAGCTTTACTTGAATATTTTGATCAAAATAATATTACAAAGAGAACCGGAGAAAAAAGAATTTTGGTAAATTAATTTACATCTAACAATAAATAATGTATAATAATCTTTGTGAAAAACAAGGGAGCGGCTGTGTCCATGGTGGACACCTTGGACTTCAAATCCAATGGGAGGTCGGCAGACCGGCCTTTGGTGGGTTCGATTCCCACACGTTCCCGCCACTATCATAACAAAGATTAAGCCCCTTTTTAATTAAGGGGCTTTTTTATATGTAATGTAACTTTTATTTATTTGTCGCCATTTTTAGAAATGTTATTTGCTGCTTTATTTTTCATTTTCTTTTTATCATGAGAAGAGGAACAAGAGCTTTCATCAATTAGTTAGTTTTTTATTTAAATGGATGTATTATTTATTAATTAGTTTCCTCTCGTATTTTCTTAATAGCCTCAGCTGAGCCTTCTAGTGTAAATTCAAAATACACTTTATCTTCTCCATACCAATCTATTTCTATAAGCACTTTGTTATTTTGCATAATTTTATTTATTGCTTTTTTATCCTCTACAAAATGGACAAAATCTGAACCCCATTCTTGAGTGAAGTCCATATTAGTAATATCATCATTCCATTTTACTCTAGTAGTAAATGTGCTATATCCATCATTTGTTGGAGTTGTGTTTTTGATATTAGGTTGTTTGGTAAAACCAATATAAACCCATTCATTATCCCCGTCAGTCCCGACCCCTAACCACGCTTGAGTATCACTATAGGGAAAGCCCATAGGGTTATTAGTGGTAGTATCAGGAGAATAAGCAAACCATTTTTCCTCATTAGTCATTTCATCTTTACTAGATGAAGTCGACCATTCATCTGCAATGGCTAATGTAGAAAAACTTATTAAAAATATCAATATAATTACAGAAATTTTTTTAAACATAATATCACCCTTTTGGTTTTATTTTAATATTGAATAAAACTAAAATTTCACCTTTTTTATATTTAACAACTTTTTACGTATCCATATAGTTGTAAATTAATGATTTATGGTTATGATTTTATAGATTTAAAAAAGGTAATAACATAGTTTTATATAATTATAAAAATAATGAATAGTTATGAATAATAATTTTCAATCAACCCACTATTAAATAAGGTCAAAAAATATTGATGGGGGATGATTTATATTTATTTTAAAAAGAGTTTAATCTTAATAATATTTATAAGTTTATTAGTAGTCTTTAGTTCTGGTTTTGTTGGGGCCCAAAATAATAATGAAGTATTTGAGAATCTTAAATTGCCTTCTGATGTAGAAGGTTTAGTCAAAAGCTTTAGTTATATGAATTATGATTTGGTTGTGCTAAGAAATGGTGAGAAAGTTCAAGATTCAACTATAGAATATGATTATTTAGGTAAAGAAGATATTAAAAATGTAGAGACAGATAAGGTGTCTTTCAATATGTCGGATAGTTTAAATAATGATATGCCTACTAATATGTTGTTTTGGTTTGATGGGACTGATATTAAGAAAATGGAAATAGATGGTGAAGAAATTTCAGCTCAAATGGCTGGAGTTATGGGAGATAGATTATTAAGTGCTATTTTTTCTCCCTTTTATAGTTTGTCAGAATATAATTTAGAGGAACTAAAAAAGATTGGAAAAGTCACTCAATCCCAAGAAATGTTTGGTGGAGAAAATATTGATGTGACCACAATAGAAGTTAATAATATCCCAGAATATGAAATTGAAACTGGAACTGTAAAATTAGGTAAATATAATGAGATGTCTTTTGTAATTAGATATGAATATGTATCTTCTACAGAAGATTTAAAAGTGACTTTTGATGTAAATAATATAGAGTTTCATTAATAATATAAAAGCATTAAATAATGATAAATATTTTAAAAATATTTATAGATTAATGATTTACTACACTCACCCAATCACTCTTATGGGTGAGTTTTGTATTTAAAGCATATATTTTAAATTTTCAAGGGAAAAATTTTTAATAAAGGTGGTATGAGTATGTTTAAAAATTATAAAAATATTTTTATTGGCATTTTGATTATTCTGCTGGTATGTGTTTTTTCTTTTACAATTTATGCTTTTCCAGAAAAGGCTGAGACACAAGATGTACCGAATAGTAATGATCATCCATTAATTTCTCGTTTTGATGGTTCATATATAAGATTTTTTAAACATAAAAATTATGATAAATTTATTTTTCCATTCAGTAATTTAAAAGAACCTGAAGATAGTGAGGATATCCTTGTTAATGACAAAAGAGTTGAAGGTGAAGTTTATAACTACTTTTATGTTATTCCTGATGATCATTCAGTATTAGAGGTATTTAAGAATTATGAAATGGCCTTAAAGAAGGCTGGATTTCAAACAATACGTAAACAAGAGAAAGATATTAGTTACAGTCTTTCTAGTGAATTATATTCTAAGATTAACTGGCAGTCCTGCCCGGGTAACCGCTTTAACGGAGTAGGTGCAAAAACTGATACAGGTGATCAATCATATTTAGCAGCTAAACTAGAACGTCCTGAAGGAGATGTGTATATTTCTCTTTATGTAGCTGACCATGGTATTGATGGAGGTAGTTGGGGAGAACAGCGACCTGCAGTTTACCAAGTAGTAATTGAAGAAAAAGAAATGGAAACCGGACTTGTGACTGCAAATGCTGAATTTGATCGAAAAGATAAAGAAGATAAAAAAACTATATTCCCTGCTAAAGCAAAAACAAAAGATGTTCCAAATAGTAGTGACCACCCAATAATCTCTAGATATAAAGATTCATATTTAAGGTATTATGAACATATTAATTATGGTGAATTCACGTTACCTTTTAGTGAATTGGATGATAGTGAAGAAAATATGAAAGTTGAAGGAGAGATCACTAAAAACTTCTATGTAATACCTGATGGGACTTCAGTCTTAAAGGTATTTAGAAATTATGAAATGGCCTTAAATAACGCTGGTTTTGAGACAATTCGAAAGCAAAAGCGAGATATTAGTTATAGTCTTTCTAGTGAATTATATTCTAAGATTAACTGGGAGGCCTGTCCAGGTAACCGTTTTAATGGAGTAGGTGCAAAAACTGATACAGGTGATCAATCATATTTAGCAGCCAAACTAGAACGTCCTGAAGGAGATGTGTATCTTTCTCTTTATGTAGCTGACCATGGTATTGATGGAGGTAGTTGGGGAGAACAGCGACCTGCAGTTTACCAAGTAGTAGTTGAAGAAAAAGAAATGGAAACTGGACTTGTAACTGCCGGTAGTATAATACAGGATATTGAAAGTACAGGGAAGGTTAGTATCTATGGAGTATATTTTGACACAGATAGTGCTGAAATTAAATCTGAATCGGAACCCACAGTAAAAGAAATTGCTAAAGTACTTAATGATAATCCAGATTTGAGTATCTATATTGTAGGCCATACAGATAGTACTGGAGAATTTGATTATAATATGGACCTTTCTGAAAGAAGAGCAGAAACATTAGTGGATAAACTTGTTGAAGAATACAATATTAATAGGAATCGTCTTGAACCGGCTGGAGTAGGTCCTTTAGCACCTAAAGCTAGTAATGAGACTGAAGATGGAAGAGCAAAAAACCGTAGAGTTGAATTAGTAAAAATGTAAAAATTATAATATTAATAAATTTTAAGGGGTTCTGTGTGAAAGCAGAATCCCTAAGTTTTTTTAATTACTGTTATTAAGTTTAACAAAGTTGTAGTTATATTTGACTTTTAATTTTTTTTAAGGTAATATATGTGTGTAATCGAATTTAATCATATGGAAGGTGAGTTTATGGATTTAATAAAAATAATCAAAGCTTTATCACATCAAAACCGTTTACGTATCTTAAATTTAATTAAACAACAAGACCTATGTGTATGTGAATTAGAATATATTATGGATGTTAATCAATCTAATGCTTCAAGACATTTAACTAAGCTCAAAGAAGCCGAGATTATTTACGGGAAAAGAAAAGCTCAGTGGGTTTATTATCAAATTAATAAGAGGCTATTAGATAAACATAAGTTTTTAAAGGAAATTATTGATAACGAATTGAAAAATATTGAATTAGTTAATGAGGATAATAAAAAATTAAAAAAATATATAAATAGTAATTTATCGTGTGAAGATTTAACATAAATATTACAAGATATGGAGGGTTATATAGTGGCACAAGAAGAAATCAAAGTGGAAGACAAGACAAAAGAAATTGGTTTTTTTGAGAAATATTTAACTGTATGGGTTGGAATTTGTATTGTTGCTGGTGTTGTTATTGGTAGGCTATGGCCGGCCTTTCCTAATACTTTGAGTCAGTGGGAATATGCGCAAGTTTCAATTCCTGTTGCTGTATTAATTTGGTTTATGATTTATCCTATGATGGTTGAGATCGATTTTAGTAGTATTAAAGAAGCTGGTAAGAGGCCTAAGGGTTTAACAATAACATTAGTTACAAATTGGATTATTAAACCTTTTACTATGTTCTTTTTCTCTTGGTTGTTTTTAAGAGTAATTTTTCAACCGTTTATTTCTGATGCTTTAAGCCAACAATATGTAGCAGGAGCAATATTATTAGGTGCTGCCCCCTGTACTGCGATGGTTTTTGTGTGGAGTTATTTAACTGATGGAGATTCTGCTTACACTCTTATACAGGTTTCTATTAATGATGTTGTATTAGTTTTTGCATATGCACCTCTCGTAATGTTTTTATTGGGTTTAGGTCAGTTAAGCGTTCCTTGGAATACCGTGTTACTTTCTGTAATTTTATATGTAGTGGTTCCCTTGACCATGGGATATATTTCTAGAAAATATATCTTAAAGAAAAAAGGTAAAGATTGGCTTGAAAATGTATTTTTAAAAAAATTGGATAATGTTACTATAATAGGCTTATTATTAACCTTAATTATATTATTTTCATTTCAAGGAGATGTGATTGTAAATAATCCATTCCATATAGTTCTAATTGCTATACCTTTAATCATTCAGACCTTCTTTATCTTTACGATTGCCTATGGTTGGGCAAAAATGTGGAAGGTAGAACATTCAGTAGCAGCTCCGGCTGCAATGATTGGAGCGAGTAACTTTTTTGAATTAGCAGTTGCTACCGCAATTTCCGTTTTTGGTATAAGTTCTGGAGCTGCATTAGCTACAGTTGTCGGTGTATTAGTAGAAGTACCTGTTATGTTAGGCTTAGTTGCTATTGCTAATAGAACAAAACATTGGTTTCCAGAAAAAGTTTGATAAATAAATATAATATGTAAGTACTTAATAACCGTTCTATAATTTGATTATTATAGAACGGTTTTTTCAATTATATAAAATTTAATAAAGGTATTGAACTTCGTGGTGTTTAAATTAATAATTAGGAAGATATTATTTAATTACAATTTTGGAGGTGGTATATATCAAACCATGGAGATGTCAAATTTGTGGAGAAACATATTTAGGAAGTGAAGCACCAGATCGTTGTCCATACTGTGGAGCAGAAGGGGAAAATGTAAAATCAGCTGCTTATTATCTAGAATATGGTAAAGTCGAAATGAGTGAACAGAGTCGTAAAGACTGTCTTGAAGCTTTAAGACTAGAACTTAACAATGAAAAGTTTTATGAAAAATGTGCTGAAGAAGCTGAAAACCAGATCTCTAGAGCAATTTTTAAACGACTCGGTAAACAAGAAGGTGAACATGCTGAAGTGTTTGAAGACATGTTAGGAGAGGAAATTGAACTAAAAGAAGAAGTGCAAATTCCTGATAATGATTACGATCGATTTACAGAAGCCCATGAACATGAAAAAATGGCAATTGACCTTTATTTAGCGGTTGCTAGAAGGGCTCCAGAAAAAAGAGTTAAAGATGTTTTTAGAGCAATATCAGATGTTGAAAATGAACATTTAATTATGTCTAATACATTTAAATAAGAACATATATAATGGAGCACTATTGAAAGTGCTCCATTTTTGATTATTGTATTATAATAAGGGTCAACATTCTAACATATACATCATTAATCCATAAATTGTATCTATATGGTTTAGAGATACATTCTGAAATTGATATTATATAATTTATATGTTAATATTATATTAGTTAACGATAACTAACATAATACATTTTATAATAAAAAGGATTAAAACCTAGAGGAACGCTAACTTATAAGATGGATTGATATCTTACTTTTCAATTAGTAATGTTGATTTTAAAGTGAATAATAGAATTAAAGATATTGGTTAAAAATTAATTTATTATTACAAGTACTTTAACAAATTATATAAAAAATTTTAGGAGGAAAAAACATGTCTAGGAAAAGTACAGCGGAAAGAAAAAAAGAAGTTTTAGATATAGCAAAAAAAATTATTTATGAAAAGGGTTTTTATAGATTAACAATTAGAAATATTTCGGATAAAATGAATATTTCGGAAGCAGCTATTTATCGCCATTTTAAGGGTAAAGAGGATATTATTGATCAATTAACAGATTTAGTTTTTTCTGAAGGATGTTCTTTTAATATTGAGAGTACTAAAAATCCCGTTGAAGTACTAAAAAAATTTATTGATAAACAAATAGAGTTTTTTGAAAAGAATCCTTACTTATCCATTATTAGTTTTCAAGATGATATGTTTAGAGAATATCCAAAAATAAAGGAAAAATTTATACACCATCAAAAGAAAAGAGAAGATGAAATTATTAATTTAATTCAAAGAGGTATTGAAAAGAATTTAATTCAAAACAAAGTGAACCCAGAGGTTTTTGCTTCTTTATATATGGGGAGTATTAGACTTACTGTTTTAAAATGGAAAAATAGCAATTTTAATTACTCATTAAGTGATAAATTACAAGAAATAAAAAGAGAATTATTCAAATATCTAGAAGGTGATTATTAAATGGTAGCCTGGATTATTAATATAACTACTATTTCATTAGTTGTTTATACAATTATTAAAGATAAAGAGAAAGCAAAAAAGGCTTTTGTTAAAGCATTTGTTAAGTTTATTAATTTATTACCAATGCTGGTTATTATAATTGTTTTGATTGGATTAATTTTTGGCTTTATTCCACCTGAATTAATCAAAAATTATCTCGGGTCCAATGATAATATCTTTCAGGTAATTGCAGCTGCTATTTTTGGAGCAATAACTTTAATTCCTAGTTTAGTAGCACTGCCTCTGGCGGGTTCATTACTAGAAGCTGGGGCCTCTCATACTCCAATTGCAGCTTTTATTACTACATTAACAATGGTAGGGTTTGTTACTTTACCTATTGAATTGAAGGAATTAGGTAAAAAAATAACTATATTAAGAAATATATTTGCTTTTGTATTTGCAATTGTAATTTCATTGATTATTGGGGTGTTGATGTAATGAAGACAAAAGATATTGAAATAAAAAATAAAATTAAAGATGGTTTAATGAAGTTAGTTAAATATTTGTTTGTTATTACTATAATACTGTTAAGTCTATATTATTTTTTCCCCGAAAAAATAATTGCTGGTTTAGGTATTTCAGCAGATTATGGAATTGAAATGGTAGCTATTTTTCCGGCAGTTATAGTTTTAATGGGTTTGGCAGATGTTTGGATACCAAAATCTTTGATTAACAAATATCTTGGTAAGGAGTCTGGTTTTAAAGGTATTATACTATCGATAATTATGGGGACCTTACCAACTGGACCTGTATATATTGCATTTCCAATTGCAGCAGAATTATTGAGAAAAAAAGCAAGAATTAGTAATGTAATGATCTTTCTAGGGGTTTGGGCATCTTCAAAGATTCCCCAGGTTGGTGTTGAAATAAAGTTTTTAGGGTTTAAATTTGCAATGTTGAGATTAATATTGACATTAATATCATTAATAATTATTGGATATTTAATTGAATATATAATAAATAAAAAAGAAGAGGCCGAAGTATAAACTTGCGGCCTCATTAATGTTATTCTACAAAGGAACCTCTGATATTAATTTCTTGGTTTAAAGGTTTACCCGATATAATTAAAAACCTTGCTTTTTCTTTTGATTTAATAGTTGCTGCCTCGATTTTTTCAAAAAGTATTGCACTACCTTCTTTTATATTTTTTTCTTCTATTTTTATAGATCCTTTAACCACATATATTAATCCATGGTGGTTTTTATTTATTTTCTGTTTAAGTTCATTATTTTTATTAAGAGTGATGTCTAGGTAATCTACCTCAGTATTTAAATCCACTGATATATTTTTACCCAATACTTTTTTAATTTTACCCTCATCATCATCTTTAATAACTTTAGTTTCTTTTAGTTGTTGATAAGTTGGTTCAGAATTTTTTAAATCATTTGGCAAATTAACCCAAAGTTGAATACCATGACTAAAACCAGTTTCACCCGGCTTTTCAGAGTGAATAATACTCTTGCCGGCATTAAAGGTTTGCAACCCTCCTGCATTAACTTCACTATTGTTTCCTAAGTTATCTTCATGAACAAAAGAGCCCTCTAACATATAAGTAACAGCTTCAAAGCCACGGTGTTCATGTTTTGGAAAACTGGCTGGGCTCTTAACAAAAAATTCATCCATTAGAACAAATGGATCGTGGTGTTTAGGATAATCTTTACTTGGAAATATCCTTTTAACAGTTGCACCTTGACCCTCTCCCATTTCTTTGCTTTCTATTATTTTAAAATTTTTCATATGGCTCACCTCAAAAATATATTTTTCTCATTCTATCTTATATTTATTATACATATTTTAAATTATATATTCAGTCAAATAACTTACTATTATATGGATAATTTGTTATAATATAATTGAAAAGAAAAAATCAACTATAAGGGGTGAAATATAAAATGTATTCAAAGTTAGGAGAAGCCATAATTGATGGTAATAAAGGTGAAATAAGAAGTATAATTTCAGATCTTGAAAAAAAAGATATAAACTTAACTAATTTTGTTGATGAATTTGCTTCAGTGATGTTAATGGAAGCCAATTTGTCCTATGGTAACTTTCATTTTATTAAGATGGCTTTGTTTTTAAGAGAACTATCTATTCAAGGGTATCTTAGTAAAGAAACAGAAAAAGAACTTATTAATCTTATGTCATTAAATATGACAGAAAGACATTTTGTGAAGGTAGAAGCTTATAGGTTTGGATATATGGAAAAAGAAGCAGACCAGTCAACTATTAAAAAAATGGTAGAGGAATTAGATAAAGGCAATTCTCATAATGCTTATTACTATAGTTTAGGTCTTTTAGAATATAAACCAGAAGTATTAAGAAATAATCTGCTTTCTTTAGGAACTGAGTCCTTGTCAGAATCTTTAGGACACAGTTTTACTTGCTTTTATCCTGTCATGAGAGATCTTATGGTTGCAAATTCTCGCCACGACACAAATGCTTTATTTAGTTACATATTATATTTATCTCGTTTTGATTATGATGAAGAAGTACATATTCAATATGATAAAGATAGTTTTAAAAATATTTCTCATTTAATAGAAGTTTGTTCTTCAGGTGAAGGTATAGTTAATCTTCATCATATGATTACTTTAACAATGTACTTGTTATGGGAAAAAGATGAAATAAATGGTGATTATATTCCATATCATAATTTTAATAATTGGATTGGAAATAAAAATGTAGATGAAAAGCAGAGAGAAAAAATTGTAAATATGAAAACAGGAGGAGTTCACCTACCAAAAAATTATCATGACTTTGAAAATATATTTTCACTCAATGATTTAGATAATTCATTACCAGTTTATTTTAAATTATTAGATGAGGATTATAAAAAAGCTGTAGACTGGATGTTTAGATTATATACTACTTATTATAATCCAAACTGGGATCCTCATTATTTCACAAGTCTTTATTCAGCATTGAAGTTGTTTCAAATGGATAATAGCAAAGATAAACTTCCTTCTAAAATGGCAATTTATCAAGCCTTACGCTATTTTTCTCAAAGAGTAGAGATATAGAGGGGAAGTAAAAGAAATGGAAGTAAGAAATGAATTGTAGTGAATAAAAAGGGGAAAAGGGTTCTGATTTTTAAAATTGCTTTAAATCAGAACCCAAATTGTGTTATTGGCAAAGTGTTAATTAAATAATATTTGTTCTTAAAATTCATTTGCCAAATCAGCAGGTTTCTTACCAATTTCAGCAAATAATATTTCAGAACTACCATCTCTAATTATTTTGATCATAATAGTTTCTCCAATACCATTATTTTCAATGATTTTTGATACTTCGTCAATATTTTCAATCGGTTTTTCATCGATTTCTTTAATTATATCATATTGCTGTAATCCTGCTTCAGCAGCTGGACTATCTTCTATAACTTCGTGTACCATGACACCTTGTTTGTTATCTAGCTCAAAGTAACTTTGTACTTTCTCAGTTACAGGACCGTATACTATACCTAACCAAGGCCTTCTAATTTCACCTTCAGTTTTTAGATCATTTATATAGCCCTTAACTTCATTAATAGGAATTGCAAAACCAATACCTTGTCCTCTACGACTAACAGCAGTATTTATACCAATAACCTCTCCATTAATGTTTAATAGTGGTCCCCCACTATTACCTGGATTAATAGCAGCATCAGTTTGAATTAAATTTTTATAGGTTCTTGAAGGCCCTCTATTTGTAGGAATTTGGATTGGACGTTCTAATGCACTAATTACTCCCGTAGTTACAGTGTGGCTTAAACCAAATGGGTTTCCAATAGCTATTGTCCAATCACCAGGTCTAAGGTTATTTGAATTACCTAATGGAATAGGATTTAGACTTTTATCTACGTCAACTTTCAAGATAGCCAAATCAAGACTGTAATCCGCCCAAACAAGTTCAGCAGGAAGAGGTTCCTCAAAACCATTAATAGTGACATTTATTTCATTTGCATTGTGTACTACATGTTCATTTGTAATTATATATCCATCTTCAGTTACAACAAAACCACTACCATATCCTTCTCTTACTCGGGGTTGTTGTTCAGGTAATTGTTCGCCGAAAAAGTATTCGTAAAATTCTTCATCATAATAGTACGGCATATTTCCATTAGAAACTTCTATTTTTGAAGTTACTTTTACTACACCTGAATCTACTTCCGAAGCAATTTCACTAAATACATTATTAGGTTTTACAGTGTCTTGTTTATTTTCTTGGGCAATTACTCCAGTTGAAAGTAAACCTACTAATAAAATTGAAAAGGCAATCATTAGAAGTGATTTAGGAAGCCTATTTATTCTTTTCATGGAACTTTCCCTCCTTTACTTTAAATATAATGATTTTTTCTTCAATAGTCAAGTTATTTTCTAATTAAGGAAATTTCATATAAATAAGCCTTGAGTTAACAGCATTGAAAACAATATAAAAAAGGCTTCACCCCATTTTTTGTTGAATATAGTTAATAGGCAAAAACAAAATAACCACAAAAAGAGAGGTGAAACCTATT
>JAIPEX010000050.1 GCA_021736945.1 Halanaerobiales bacterium
AAGAATACCATAAAGAAAATGATGATGTATTACCCTTAAAGGGTTATGTTCTTGATATGGGTAGAGGTACTACTCATAAAAAGATCATCTTAGAACTATATGAACAAAAAGTTGCTCCACCAGACATTGCAAAAAAGACAGACCATTCCCTACAATCAGTTGATAGATATATAAAGGATTATGAACGTGTAAAATTTCTTGTTAGACGCGGTATAGACAAGCAACAGATCAAACATATGACTGGTAGAGGAGTCACTGTAATCAACCAATATATCAAGATAATCAAGGAATATCATCCTGAAGTATTCGAGGATGAAAAAGAAAAATAATTTTTATCGGAAATTTTTTGAAGGGTTAACCCTTCAAAAGAATATAAACCTAAGACCTAAAGATTATATGGTAGGACAAATGTCCTAAATGTAAAAAATAAGTTTTAATATTAATCATTAATTGATAAAATAAGAATAAACAATAAAATATTAATTAAAATATATTCAATATAAATACCGAGGTGATGATATTGATTAATTCAAGACTTTATAACAAAGATGATTATAACAAAATAATGGATTTTTTAAAGGAAATGTATCAAGAAAATAAGAACCAACATTGTTGGCTCCCTTCTCGTTGGGAATACGCCGAACATCTAGTTAATCCCCTTTATATGGAAAGGGGAGAAGAAAACTGGGAGAAATATATTAGAATTTGGGAAGAGAATGGTAAAATAGTAGGTATATCACATCCCGAAGATACATATAATGCCTTCTTACAAATTAGACCGGGCTATCGAGATCTAGAACCAGAGATGTTGGACTGGGCAGAAAATAATATTGCTAAGCCAACAGAAAATAACAATAAAAAAATTGTTATCTGGGTCAATGAGAGTGATGAATACCGCCAGGATTTATTAACCAAAAGAGGATATGAAAAGGGAGAAGTGTGTAGTTACTTAAATAAGCTGGAATTAAATGATGATTATAATCCCAAACTGCCAGACGGATATAAGTTTCGTTCTATGGATGAAGAGATTAGTTTTATAAAAAGATATAATGTAATTAATAAAGCATTTCATCCTGAAGATGATTTTGTAAATGAAGTACCGAAATCATTTATTAAGATGGTGGAAGCTCCAATGTATAGACCCGATTTAGATTTAATAATAGAAGATGAAAAAGGGGAGTTTGCTTCTTCTTGTGTAATTTGGTTTGATCAAGAAAATAAAATTGGTATGTTTGAACCAGTTGGTACTCATCCAGAGTACAAAAGAAAAGGTTTAGGGAAAGCTTTAATAAAAGAAGGACTTAGAAGGTTAAAGGAAATAGGAGCTGAAACTGCTTATGTGGAAGCCTATGGTACTGACAGGCGTGCTTTCTATCAAGCGGCAGGTTTTAATACCTATGATCAGGATTATCCATGGACAAAAGTATTTAAAGAAAAATAAACTTAAAGGAGTAGTGGGTAAATGCCGGATTTAACTTATTTTAATCTATTAAACAAAACATTAGAACTTTATTTAAACGAAGAATATGAAAAAGGCTTTGATTATATCATGGAAAACAAAGATAAGGTAGAAGGTAATCGGGCTCAAATCTATAATTTCAGCTACACTTTAGCTACCAAAGCTGGATTTATTGAACAGGCTATTGAATTATTAAAAGAAGCAGTTTTAGAAAAGGGCTATTGGTATTCTTATGATTATTTACTTGAAGATGAAGATTTGGATCCCTTAAGAGAACATAAAATATTTGATGAAATAAAAAGGGTATGTAAAGAAAGAGAATTAAAGGCTAAAGAGCAAGCTAAACCTTTTAAAAAAGTATTAACACCAGATAATAATAAAAAGGATGGAAAATCTTCTCTTTTAATGGCCTTACATGGTAATCAAAGTAATATTAAAATTGCAGAGAAATACTGGAAAAAAGCCTTAAAACTAAATAATATTGTGGGGTTAATCCAATCCTCCCGCATTGAATTTTCAGATGCTTATGCTTGGAGTGATATAGATTTAGGTACTGAAGAGTTAAAAATACATTTTAAAGAGATAAAAAAGAATTACAACATTGATGAAGATAATATAATATTAGGATCCTTTTCAGCTGGAGCTAGGGTCATCTTAGAAAGTATTAATAAAGACTATATAAATCCGAGAGGATTAATCTTAGTAGGCCCGTGGCTGCCTGAAGTTGATAATTATGATGAAATTTATGAAAAACTAAAAGAACAAAATATTAAGTTATATATTATTTGTGGTACTAAGGACCAGGATTGTTTTGAAGGTTGTAATAAATTTGTTAAGAAATTGAATGAATATGAAATTAAAAACTATTATGACAAGATTGCAGGTTTAAAGCATGATTATCCTGATAACTTTAAAGAAAAACTAAAAAGTGGATTTGATTATATAAGGAAGGGTTGAAATGAACTATAACTTCATTAAGATGAACAAGGATTATGCAGAAGAAATTGCATTTGATTGGAAATATGAAGGTAAGTATTCCTTTTATGATACCACGGCAGATAAAGAAGATTTAAAGGATTTTTTAGACCCCAGTAAATGGACTAATACTTTTGCTGTATTAGATAATGCAAAAGAATTAATTGGCTTTTTTTCATATTCTTTTAAAGAAGGAATAATGTGGATTGGATTTGGTTTAAAGCCTGAATTAACTGGTCAAGGTTATGGAAAAAAATTTGTATCAGCTGGAATTAAAAAAGGAATTGAAATCTATTCCTATGATAAGCCCTATATAATGTTAGCAGTTGCAGAATTTAATAAAAGAGCAATTAAATTATACAAAAAGCTTGGTTTTAAAACAGTTGAAAGATACAAACAAAAAACAAATGGGGGAGAATATAAATTTTTAAGGATGAAAAAAATATTAAATTTTAATTAAATAAACTGATTAGAGGAAGGAATATTAGCTTGATTGGGGTATTAAATAATAGAATTAATAAATCAAGAAAAGATTATAAAAGTTAGTAAAATATATAAATAAGGATTGAAAATATATTTATATTTTTTCTAGCCCTATTATCAGGGTTATTTTTTATATTTTGATAAAAAATTATGGTTAATTAAATAGGGGGAAATTAATTGATAGAGGGCAATAAAGTGCTGATAAGACAATTAGAAGCCGGGGATGAAAAGTTACTGCATAAATGGCGTAATAAAGGTGAGGGAAATTTATACTGTGGTTTTAAATATGGATTTTTGTTAAGTGAAAAAGCTTATAATCTACAGGTTAAAGAAGAACTAGAAAACACAGATGTATTTCCAAAACAAAAGATGTTTATAATTTGTAAAAAAGAAGACTTGGAACCTATCGGTGATATATCATATAGAAACTGGAATAAGAGAAACCGGAGTGCTGAGTTTGGTATCGAAATAGGTGAAATCAGTGAAAGAGGTAAAGGATTTGGACAAGATGCCCTTAATAATTTTCTTGAATTTATGTTTAACCATTTAAATTTAAACAGGATTGAGTTAACTACTTTAGCTGATAATAAAAGATCTATAAAATTATATGAAAAACTTGGTTTTAAAGAAATTGGAGTAATAAGAGAAATGAGTTTTGACAGTAGAAATGGTGAATATTCTGATGTAGTATATATGGATCTTTTAAAAAGAGAGTGGGAAAAGTATTAATCATTAATAAGGAAATGGAGCCAAAGATGCTAAAATTAATTGAAAAAGAATTTGCTAAAATTGATGGTAAGCTAAATTCTAAAAAGAGAAGTAAAGTTCAACGTAAATTATATAAAAAACTTCCCGATAATAATAATGAACTAATCGAATTATTTGATGAACTGGTCACAGAGGTTGACTGGCATGTGTTTTGGTTAGTCACAATCTGGATTAAAAGAAAGCAAACCTTATATCAAAAAGAGTTTATGAGTTACTACGAAAACTGGCTTTTTAACCATATAAACAGTTGGGGTTCATGTGATGTGTTTTGCTATCGGGTTTTAAATCCTATGCTAGAGAAGTATCCTGACTTATATGAAAATATATTAAGTTGGGCTAATTCAGATCAAACGTATGTAAGAAGGGCAGCCCCTGTAAGTCTATTAGAATCTACAAGGAGTTTTAAAGTCAACTATAGTTTTTCGAAAGTAATTAAGGTTGTAAATAAATTAAATAAGGATAAAGAACTACATGTCCAAAAAGCTGTAGGATGGCTTTTAAAGTATACTTATTTAAGTTATCCAGAGCAGACATATGAATATTTAAAAAAGAATGTAAATAATATGCCACGGATTGTTTTCCGTTATGCACTTGAAAAAATGCCAGATAAAATTAAAGAAGACTTAATGAGTTTATAAAAACACCTTTTAAATAAAGGAGGTTTCCATGTTTAGATTTGAAATAAATGATAAAATATATTTAAAATTATTTAATAAAAATGAGGCAGAAGAACTTCATATGTTAATTAAGTCAAATAAAGATCATTTAAAGAATTGGTTAGCTTGGGTAGATGATATGGAAAATATCGAAGAGGTAAAAGATTTTATTAAAAAAACTAGACAGGGTTTTGCCGCAGAAGAAAGTATTTCGGCTGGAATGTGGTATAAAGAAGAACTTGTTGGAGTTATAGGATATAATAATATTGACTGGAAAAATAAAAAAGCTAATCTAGGTTATTGGTTAGGTCAAGATCATCAAGGAGAAGGCATAGTTACAACCGCCTGTAAAGCATTAGTGGATAATGCTTTTAATAATTTTAATTTAAACAAAGTGGAAATAAGCTGTGCAGAGGGCAATGTTAAAAGTAGAGCAATTCCAGAAAGGTTAGGGTTTAAACAGGAAGGTATTATCAGAGATGCGGAATGGTTATATGATAAGTTTGTAAACCATATCCGATATGGAATGTTAGCAGAAGAATGGGAATAATAGCTAATTAATTTTTTAAATGGAAGGTGAGTCATAATGAAAAAATTAGAAAGAAAATATATAGCCAATTTTGATCAATTTTTAGTTGATCATGGACGTTTAATTGACAGTAAACTTTTTACTTATCATTTTAAGAATGGTAATGCTCTAGATGTTATAAGAGCATTAAAATTATATCAAAATAAAGATGGTGGTTTTGGCCAAGGCTTAGAACCTGATTTTAGAATGCCCGATTCTTCACCTGTAGATACTTCGATCGGATTGAAGATTTTAAAAGAATTCGATGATCATAAAATAGCTAAACCTATGATAGGAAGAGCGGTAAGATACTTGGAATCTACTTTTGATGAAAATCGTAATGGATGGTTTGCAGTTCCCAATAAAGTAAACGATTATCCGCATACACCCTGGTGGGATTATGATGAAAAACAAGAAATGACAGTCATTGATAAAAACTGGGGAAATCCTACTGTTGAATTAATTGGTTATTTATATAAATATAGAAACTTTGTTGAGAAATTAGATGTAGATAAATTAGTAGAGACGGCTGTTGAGTATATAAATAATAAGAAAGAATTTAATTCTGAAAATGAATTATATTGTTATGTTGAATTATACAAGGAATTACCTGAAAATTATCAAAACCAAATTAAAGACAGTATTAGTCTAGGTATTTCACAAGTTATTGAATATGATAGAAATAAATGGACAGATTATGTTCCTTTACCACTTGATTTCATATCAAAACCTGATGATTATTGGTTTGGGATAAAGGTAGAAAAAGTAGAAGAAAACCTTGATTTTTATGTAGATTTAATTGAAGAAAATACGGTAATTGATCCTCCCTGGGGTGAAGATTTTTATAATGAAGGACTTAAAAGAGCATATAAAGACTGGCAGGGTGTCTTAACCCTTGATGTTTTTAAGAAATTAGATAATTTCGATCGGATTTCGTAAAGCAATATTTATTAGTTAAACATAAAACAGTTTTTAAAAATCAAAAACTTAAATCAACTTTAACAATAATTCAATAGGAAGTGAAAATATAATGATAGAAAGAATTGTCATCCCACCAAATGATCAATATGACCTTTCCACCTTTACTATAACAGATGATCTCGTCCAAATTGGCCATATCGGAGGTACTGTTAATGAAAAAGGGGAAGTACTAAAAACAATTGAAGAACAGATGGACCAGACCTTAAATAATTTAGAAGAAGCATTGAAGGAAATAGATTTAAATCTTGATAATGTATTAAAATTGACTGTCATTTTAAAAGGTATAGAAGATTTTGCCGGGATGCATAGCATATGGGTAAAACACTTTAAAGAAGGCAAATATCCCGTAAGGGCAGTTATAACTTCTGAATTCGTTAGTAATAATTGTCTTGTTCAGGTGGAAGGAACTGCCGCTTATAATTAACAATTAAACAAATATTTATTATTGAAAAGGAGTTGGAAACATGATTAGATATCCAGACCCCTTAAAAAAGGGAGATACGATAGGAGTCACTGCACACTCATCTGGAGCCCACGGAGTATTTTCATCTAAACTTGATAATGCTATTAAAAGATTTGAAGATTTGGGTTATAAAGTAATTGAAACGGATTCAGTCAGAAAGCAGAATAAACTGGTTAGTGCTTCTCCACAGATTAGAGCAGAGGAGTTTGTCGAGTTATATAAAAATAGAGAAGTAAAAGCGATCATCCCTCCCTGGGGTGGAGAATTTTTAATGGAGATTCTTCCCTATTTGAATTTTGAGGACTTAAAAAAGTTTGAACCAAAATGGATATTGGGATTTTCTGATATTAGTACTCTCTTGTTTACTTTTACTTTAAAAACTAATATTGCAACTGCTCATGGTCCAAATTTCCTTGATTTTGGAAATGAGCAGGTTCATGATTCTGTATTGAAAGTATTAGATATTTTAAATAAAAAAAGAGGTGAATCCTTTAAACAAGAAAGTTTAGAACGTTATCAAGAAGAATGGCTTGAAGTTACTGAGGATAAATTCCCCTCATATAATTTAACTGAACAAGTAAATTGGAAATACATTAATTATAATAAAAGTTTTAGTGGTAGACTAATCGGTGGCAACATGGATGTATTATGTAAATTAATAGGTACTGAGTATGGAAGAGCAAGTGACTTTATAAAACAATATAATGAAGATGGTATTATCTGGTATTTTGAAAGTTGTGAAATGGATGCAACTGATATCCACCGGACCTTTTGGCAGATGAAAAAGAATGGTTGGTTTAAAAACTGCAATGGATTATTATTTGGTAGAGTAGCAGGATATAATGATGTACAGGATTATAGCTATGTAGATGCTTTAGAAGACCTAGCTGAGGATTTAAATATTCCTGTCATATATGATATTGATTTGGGACATAAACCTCCTCAGCTTACCTTTATAAATGGTGCATTGGCTGAAGTAAATATAAGTGATAATAAAGAAGAAATAATTCAGACCTTAAAACAATAACATGTTTTCAAGATATATTTCGCCAATTTGTTTTGTTAGCTTAATGTTTTATTATTTTATAGCTATTTAATAAGTTAATTCTGGATGAAAGGAATTGGATTTCATGCATTTTAAAGACTTAAGTAAATTTGATAAAGATGTATTTAATAGACTTTTTACTTGTTATGATAGTGATATAAATCCAAATCTAATAAATGTTCTTGAAAATGAAGAATATAATAAAGATAACAGGTTATCTATTTACCAAACTCCCTTTAATTCCATAATATTTGCGTCTTCTTCTACATACAAAATCATAAAAAAGAAAATAAAACAAAATATCGAGGGAAGAAAAATATATTTAGATGATTTAAAATCTATTTTAGAGTATAATAATTATGATGATGAAGATAATACTATTTGCTTATTTTTGAATCCTGAAAATCATATAAACATTAGTCCCCCTAATAATTTTAAAATTAGGATATTAAATGAAGATTATAAAAATAGTTATAAAGAATTTAAAAAAGAAACTCCTAGTTCTGATCTTAAAGAGGGACAAGTGAGTATAGAAGATCCAATTGTTGTTGGTTGTTTTGATAAAGAACAATTAGTATCTATTGCTAGTTACTGGTTTTGGGGTAAGGGGTTAGCTGATATTGGGGTTATAACGCATCCCGATTATAGGAAAAAGAGTATTGGAAAGGCTTTGATTTCTAAATTGTGCAATTATGGGTTTGAGCTAGATAGGATTAATGTATATCGGCACAATGAAAAAAATATAGCTTCTCATAATTTAGCACTGTCTTTAAATTTTGAACAGAAAATGATTATAGAATCAACTAAGATTTTGTAAAAAACTAAAAGGGGGATTTTAAAAATGAAAATAGGGATTATTGTTTATTCCCAGACTGGTAATACTTACTCAGTTGTTGAAAAGGTCAAAGAGGAGTTAACAAACAAAGGACATGAGGTTAATATCAATCGTTTAGAACCATTAAATCCAAATGATGTACATCCAGGAGCAAAAAATATCAAATATAAAAACCTGCCCGAACTTGAAAAATATGATGGGTATATATTTGCTTCTCCGGTTCAGGCTTTTTCTTTAGCTGCAGGGATGGAAAGTTATTTTGATAATATTGAAAATTTAGATAACAAAAAGACTGCTTGTTTTTTAACAAAAGGGTTACCATTTAATTGGACTGGTGGTACGAGGGCAATGAAACAATTAAAAGAATTAGCTGAATCAAAAAATGGTAAGGTTGTAGAAACCGGAATTATAAAATGGCTAAGTTTTAACAGAAAGAAACAGATAAGAAATGTTGTGAAGAAAATAGGACAAACATTTTAAAAAGTTGGGAAGAGATAATGTGGATAAAAAGATTAAATTGAAAACAGAAAGACTTAATATAAGAGAATTTTCTTTAGAGGACAGTAAAAAAGTATTGTCGATGAGTCAAGAAAAAGGGATTAAAAAATGGATACCAGATCAAGTATATAGTGATTTAGAGCAAACCAAAAAGGTGTTAAACTTTTTAATTGCCCAGTATGATGTTGAACCTGATCCCCGAAATAATCCATATGTGCTTGGAGTTGAATTAAAAGCTAACAAGGAATTGATTGGGCATATTGGTTTAAGTGCAATAGCAAAGGGTATTGAAATTGGTTATGCGATAACTAATCAATATCAGAAAAAGGGGTTGGCCAGTGAAGTTGTTTTAGAATTTAGCGGTTGGGTAATTAATAACTTTGCTATTAAATCAATCTGGGGTGTAGTAAATAAAAATAACGAAGGGTCAATTAAAGTACTTGAAAAATCCAATTATCAATATGTAGAAGAAAAAGGCAATCAATTATTATATGTTTATAGATAAAAAAATATATTAAAATAAGCAAAGATGGTGAATAGATTGAAAACCAAATTGTTATTAATTGAAGGTTTACCTGGGTCCGGAAAAACTACCACAGCTAAAATATGCAAAGAAATATTAGATGAACTAAAAATTGAAAACAAGCTTTTTTTAGAAGGGAATTTGGATCATCCTGCCGATTATGAGAGTGTTGCTTTTTTTAGCGAATTAGAATATTCCAACTTACTTAAAGAATTTAATGAGTATTATGACTTAATCAATAAGATAACTGAACAAAAAGAAGAAGGTTATTTCATTCCCTATTATAAATACAAAAAAGAATTAGAAGATGATTTTCCGGATCAGCTTTTCCATTATATCCTTAAAAAAGATACTTATGATTTATCTTTACAAAAAAACAAAGAGTTAATATATATAAGTTGGCAGCGTTTTTCTAAAAAAGCTTCAGAAAAACAAACAGTATTTATATTTGAATGTTGTTTTATTCAAAATCCTGTAACAATGTCCATAATTAGAGAAAATGCTTCTATAGAAACAGCTTTTAATTATGTTAATAGCTTATTGAAAACTGTGAAAGATTTAAACCCAATATTATTGTATTTAAAACCGGATGACCTTACCAGTAGTTTTAAAAAAGTAGTTGCCGAAAGACCAAAAAGGTGGTCTAATTCTTTTATAGATTATTATACTAATCAAGGTTACGGGCAAAAAGAAAATTTAAAGGGACTAAATGGAACGATTGAAGTATTAAAACATAGACAGTTAGTAGAAGATGAGATATTTGATAAATTAGATATGGAAAAGTATATTATTAATAATTCTAATTATAGTAAGAAAGAGACAAAACAGAAAATAAAGAATATACTTAAAGAGTACATAGACAATGAGTTTTAACAAAAAGGTATTTTTTGGTTTATAAAGAAAATTATTATTATAAAAGCCTTATATATTCTGTTATATTTTTATAAAATATATTATAATAAACCTGGTTATTAAACCATCAATTATTTTACTTAAGAGAGGTGTTTTAGAAATGATTTTAGGAATTGATATCGGAGGATCTACAACAGATATTGTAGCACTTAAAAATTATGAAATATTTGATTTATTCACAGTGGAAGCGAGTGATCCTACAACTTCTGCTTATGGTGCTTTAGGAAAAATGCTGACCAAAAATAGATTAGGAATTGATGATATAGAAAAGATAGCAATTACAGGAGTGGGTTCATCCTTTATAGATAAAACCATTTTTGGTATTGAGACTATTCGGATAGAGGAATTTGATGCTATTGGTCTAGGAGGTTCTTATCTTTCAGGTATTGATAAAACACTTGTTGTCAGTCTGGGTACAGGTACTGCTATGGTCAATGTCAGAAAGAATGAAATTGAACATATAGGTGGTACAGGTATTGGGGGAGGGACCCTTTTAGGTTTAGGTAAAGGGATATTAAATATTATTGATTTTGATGAAATTATTAGTCTTGCTAAAAATGGTGATTTAAGTAAAGTAGATTTAACTATAGGAGATATTTCCAATGAAAAAGTAGGTCATCTTCCTCAAACAATAACAGCTTCTAATTTAGGTAATATCCATAAAGTTGCTGAAGAAAAAGATTATGCCAGAGGGATCTTGAACTTGATCTATCAAAATGTTGGTATGCTAGCTGTTTTTGGGGCTCAGATGACAGATAATAAGGATATTGTTTTTACAGGTAAACTGGCTCAAGTTAAAGAAGGAATTAGTATCTTAAAGGATTTAAGAAAGAATAAGTCATATAATCTGAACTTTCACTTCCCGGAACATGCTACCTTTTCAACAGCTATTGGAGCCGGAATTGCGGTTCAAAAAAGATAAATTGAAATATAAAAAAATGAGGTGCCATGATGAAAATAGTATATTGGTTAGTAGGATTATTAATAGTAATAATGGTTTTGTTGTATCTGACTTCACAGTTTGGACACAGTAGTTTTCAAAAGAAAGGAGAACAGGAAGCTAAGCAAATACTTACTAAAGCTAATCTTTCCCAGATTGAAACTATTGAACAAAAAGATTTAGACGGATTACCTGACCCCGTTAAGAGATGGTTGAATTTTAGTCAAATAATTGGAAAAGAAAAAATTAAAACAGTTCGTTTAAAACAAAAGGGACTAATGAGAACGAGCCCAGGACAGAAGGGTATGAAAACTACAGCAGATCAATATTTCAACACTCAAACCCCTTCCTTTATTTGGTTAGCCCGGGTCAATATGGCTCCTTTAATATATTTTGCAGGAAAAGATAAGTATAATGATGGTAAAGGACACATGTTAATAAAAGTGCTTTCCTTATTTCCTGTAGTTGATGATCGGGGGGAAGAAATGGACCAGGGAACTTTAACAAGATATTTAGGTGAGATCATCTGGTTTCCTACAGCTGCTTTAAGTGATTATATAAGCTGGGAAGAGATTGATTCAGAATCTGCTAAGGCTACGATGAGTTACAAAGGAGTAACTGCCTCTGCAGTTTTTAATTTTGATGAAGAAGGCAGAGTTAAAAGTTACAACTGTGAAAGATATTATAATGGTGATGATGGATATCGACTCGAAAATTATCACGCACCGGTTTGGGATTATCAGGAATTTTCAGGAATAAAAATTCCTACGCAAGCTAAAGCAGTATGGAAATTAGAGTCCGGTGATTATGAGTACTATGATATGGAAATTACAGAACTTGAATTTAATGTTGATAGTACTTACTAGAATATTAAAAAACAAAAGGAGTTGGCTGGAATTGAGTTTTAAAAAGTTATTTATATTTCTATTATTATTTATATTATGTGTTATGCCTTTTCAGTTTAATGAGAGTGCAAACGCTCAAACTATAAGATATGAGCAAGAACTAAAAGCCTATTTTGATGGTTTTATAAATTCTCAGATTGAAGAATATAAAGTTCCTGGGGTAACCTTATCGATTGTAAAAGACGGTAGGGTATTATTAAAAGATGGTTATGGTTTTTATGATTTAGAAAACAATAAAAGAGTTGACCCTGATAATACCCTTTTTAGAGTAGGTTCTACCTCTAAGTTATTTATTTGGACTTCCATTATGCAGCTTGTCGAACAGGGTGAGATAAGTTTAGAAGATAATGTGAACCAGTATTTAGATTTTAACATTCCAAACAATATTGTAGGAGATGAAAATGAAGCTAAACCTATAAAAATAAAACATCTTTTAAATCACAATGCTGGATTTGAAGATACAGCAGTAAAACTATTTGTATTAAGTAAAGAAGATATGAATTCTCTTGGAGATTATTTAAAAGATAAACTTCCGGCCAGAGTCTATCCGGTTGGTGAACAAATGGCTTATTCAAACTACGGTTCTGCCTTAGCTGCTTACATAGTTCAAAGAGTTTCAGGCTTTGATTTTACTGAATATGTTGATACAAATATATTTGAGCCGTTAAATATGAATAGTAGTTTTTTTGAACAACCGGTTCCTGAAAAAGCAAATTCAGAAACATCTTATGGTTATGCATATATAAGAGGAGAATATAGGAAAGCTGATTTTGAATTTATCCAACCGTATCCAGTTGGTTCTTTAAGTAGTAATGCGGCTGATATGTCTAAATTTATGCTTGCTCATTTAAATAATGGGTTATATAGCTGGAATAGAATTTTGGATACAGAAACTGCCCAATTAATGCACAAACAAAGCTTTACTCATCATAATGATTTTGCCGGAATGGCTCATGGTTTCATTGAGATGAATGTAAATGGGTACCGCGTGATTTCTCACGGGGGAGATACCCGTATGTTTCATACCGGACTTTATTTAATACCAGAGTTAGATTTAGGTCTTTTTGTATCATATAATGGGCGAGATGCAGGAATGGCCCGGAGAAAATTATTTAACAACTTTATGGATAGATATTATCCTTCAGAAGATAATATTATACCGGCTGAAAGAGGCGAAAATTTCATAGACAATTCTAGAATAGCAGGAAAATATCATTTCAATCGTATTAACTTTACATCATTTGAGTCAGTTATTAGAATGATGTCTTTGACTAATGTAGAAGTAGATAGTGAAAATAATTTAACTTATAACTTCCAAGGTGAAATACACCCCCTTGAACAAATAAACCCCGGTGTATTTTATGATAAAGAAAGCGGTAATAAACTTTATGCTGCTGAAAATGAAGAAGGAGAAATTACTCGACTTTATACAAATAGTCCTAATGTCTTACTGAGAGCATCATTTTTTGACACAATATTATTCAATGCTCTTTTCTTAGGTGGTTATATCCTATTAACTTTAATCACAGCATTTGTATTAATTAGATCCTTATTTAAAAAATATATTAGAGATAAGTTCATTCTCGAAAAACTTACTGCTATAATAACCGGCTTTGTTTCTATTGGTTTTTTAGCAGCTATTGTATTAGTTTTTACAAATAATCATCCGATCTATAATATACCATATGTATTTTTACGTGATTCTAGTTTATTCAATAATATCCAGTTATTAATCTGGATTCTACCAGTTCTAGCCATCTTATTGGTAGTAATGAATATAAGAGTTTGGATGAAAAAGAGATGGTACTTACTTCAAAAAGGCGCTTATACTTTCTATACACTTTGGACTTTAGGTATAATATGGTGGTTTTACCACTGGAATATATTAGGATTTTAAGATAATTAAAATGTAAGCGGAAGGTGAACCGGATGGAATTAACGGTCCTTGTTGATAATAATACAATTATAGATAAATACCTATTAGGTGAAGCCGGTCTTTCCTATTATATAAAAGAAAATGATAAAACTATTTTATTTGATTTAGGGTATTCAGATATTTTAATTCAAAATGCAAACCGGTTAAATTTGGATTTAAATGAGGTTGACAATATAGTATTGTCACACGGTCACCTTGATCACACAGGAGGACTAGAACCGCTTATTAAATATTATTATGAAACAAAAGAAAATGGGACAGAAGATTATCCTGAGATCATAGCACATCCAGATTGTTTTAAAGAAAAATTCTATAAAGATAGTACTTCGATTGGTATCAATCTATCCAAAAAATTGCTAAACAAGTTGTTTGTCATAAATGAATATGACAAACCTTATTGGATAACGGATAAACTGTTATATTTGGGGCAAATTGAACGTAATAATGAGTTCGAAGCACAAAAGCCTCTGGGATATCAAAAAGATATAAAAGAAGAAAACAGAGATTATATCCTCGATGATACAGCCCTAGCTTATATTTCAAAAAATGGTTTAGTTATAATTACGGGCTGTTCTCATTCTGGGATCTGTAATATAGTAGAACAGGCGAAAAGAGTAACCGGTGTTGATAATGTAGTAGATATAATTGGTGGACTGCATTTGATGGAACCCGCGGCAGTAAAATTGGGAAAAACCAAACAATATATAAAGGAACTAAACTTAGAGAAACTACACGCCTGTCACTGCACTGATTTAAAAAGCAAAATTGAATTATCAAAAATTGCTAATTTAAAAGAAGTTGGGGTAGGGATGAAGTTTAAATATGAATAAAGAGATAAAGGAGTGAAGTAGATGAGCTTTCCAGCTTATTACTCAATGGCAGTGGGGG
This sequence comes from Halanaerobiales bacterium, assembly GCA_021736945.1. Lineage (GTDB taxonomy): Bacteria > Bacillota > Halanaerobiia > Halanaerobiales > M55B127 > M55B127. The sequence continues at coordinate 14,836 of JAIPEX010000050.1, forward strand.
TTTTGATGTTAGTTCAGTGGATATTTTTCATTGTCACCGGTAATGTAGCAGAGTTTCATGTGATACCACTGGAGATTTCCCTTCACATCACAGCAGAAGTAATGACAGCTCTTTTGCTTTTAATTACTGGTTATCGATTATTAAAAAGAAAGAAGAGAGCTGTAAAATGGAGTTTGCTAGCCCAGGGGATGTTAATCTATAGTGTTATCAACAGCTCCGGCTATTTTGCTCAACTGAGCCAGTGGCTATTTGTCTTAATGTTTTTTGCTTTGTTCGTATTGTCAATTATAGAAACTACTAATTTAAAACCCCGTTCTTGATTAAAGGACGGGGATACAAATTAGTATATTTTTGGGTTCTAAAAATATGAGGGAGGTGTAATCTTGAACAAAACCTACAAACTACCAGTAGAACAGTATGATTTGGCTAGGAGT
>JAIPEX010000051.1 GCA_021736945.1 Halanaerobiales bacterium
GTTTTCTTCTTCTAGATTATCTTTAGCAACTCCACCGTGCATCTTCAATGCCCTTATAGTTGCCACTAAAACGGTTGCATCAGGGTGAAGATTGGCATAACGTGATTTAATATCAAAGAACTTCTCTGCTCCTAAATCAGCACCAAATCCAGCTTCTGTGATGGTTATATCCGATAGCTTCATTGCCATTTTGGTTGCCATTACACTGTTACAACCATGTGCAATATTTGCGAAAGGTCCTCCATGAATAAAAGCCGGAGTGTTTTCTAAGGTCTGGACAAGATTAGGTTTTAAAGCATCTTTAAGTAGAGCAGTCATTGCTCCTTCTATGTTTAGGTCACTACAGGTGATCGGTTCATCACTTCTACTATAACCGATAACAATATTTCCGATCTTTTCTTTTAATTCCATTAGATCATTAGCAAGACATAATACAGCCATAATTTCGGAAGCCACTGTGATGATAAAACCATCTTCACGTGGTTCACCGTTTCCGCTTCCACCTAACCCTAAGACTATTTCTCTTAAGGCTCTATCATTCATATCTACAACACGGGGCCAACTAATTTGGGTAGGATCTATATCAAGTTCATTACCCTGTTTAATGTGATTATCAATTGCTGCGGAAAGTAGGTTATGAGCAATCCCTATTGCATGGATATCACCTGTGAAATGTAGGTTGATATCTTCCATCGGGATAACCTGTGAATAACCGCCACCGGCTGCGCCTCCTTTAATACCCATTGTAGGGCCGAGTGAAGGTTCACGAATGGCTATCATTGCATTTTTATCTCGTTGGTTTAAAGCCTGCCCTAAACCAACTGTAGTAGTTGTTTTACCTTCTCCAGCTGGGGTAGGAGTTATTGCTGTTACTAATACTAATTTACTGTCTTCATTAGATTGTAATCTTTGATATGTATCGAATTTAATTTTTGCCTTATAATCACCATATAATTCTAAATCATCTTTACTTAAACCAATTTTCTTCGCAATATCAATAATTGGATCCATCGTAGCTTCTTGCGCTATTTGAATATCACTTTTCAAAAATATCACTCTCCTTATATTTTAATATATAATTAATCTTTTAAATTTTCAATATATTTATCCAGTTTTTCTTCGATTTTTTTATCTAATGGTGGACATTCATAGTCTTTTAAAATTTCTTTATACATCTTATTTGCCCGTTTAGCAGTATCGGGTTGATCTTTATTACTAAAATATCTTTCTTTCATACTGAGGATTGGTTCTCGTAAATCCCGCATGTGATCATAGGTATGTTGCTCTGCGATAAAGTTACCACTACTCCCTACGTGTTTAATTACTTCTTTGGCTAATTCATCTTCATTAACCTTGATTCCTGCTTCATAATTATCAACTATACCAACTATTTCATCGTCAATTAAGAATTTTTCAAAAGACATTGTCATATAATTTTCTAATAGTCCAGCTGAATGTAAGATAAAGTTAAAGCCACTTTTAACTGCTGACATGAAGTTCATCATTGATTCATAGCCAGCCTGAGCATCAGGTTTTAAGGAATCAGTTAAAGCTCCTCCACCTCGAGATGGTAAACCATAGTATCTAGCAATCTGGGCAGTACCATTAAACATTTTAGCAGTTTCAGGGTTACCTATTGCTAAGTTACCTGTTTTTAAATCTACAACACTTGAAGCAGAGCCATAAATTACAGGTGCTCCTGGATTTACCATTTGTGAAACAATAATACCTGTTAATATTTCCGCATTTTGTTGAACTAAAGCCCCAGCAATGGTGGTAGGTGCTGTAGTTCCGGTCATACTTAGTGAAGCCACTACTATTGGTTGGTTATGTTTAGAATGAACTATTAATGCATCGGACATTCGGCTGTCAATTTGTAAAGGGGAATTTGTATTTATTAGTGTTAATAAAACAGGATGTTCTTTAACATAATCCATTCCACCATATACTATAGAAGCCATTTCAATACTTTCTTTTGCTTTTTTAGCTCCCATTGCACTCCCCATTAAACATTTATCGGTGTATTTAACAGCTGCTTTCATCATTTTGCCATGTCTAATTTCATCATCAACATCAGTTGGTTCAACTAATACACCACCTACTACATCCATAAAGTTACTATAACCAGCTAACTTTGTAAATTTAACATAGTCTTCATAAAGGGCCCTTCTTCTTCCCTTTTCATAGTCCATTACAAAGGGAGCACCATAACCAGGTGATAAAACTGTATTTTTACCGCCAATTGTAACATTATTATCTGGATTTCTAGCATACATAGTAAACTTTTTAGGAGCACTTTCAATTGCTTCTTCGATCATTTTTTCTGAAATATAAACCTGTTCATCTTTAACTTTAGCTCCATTTTGTTTAAGTAACTTTCTGGCATCTTCTGAGAGTATTTCAATTCCATTTTCCTTTAATATCTCTATAGTGGCATTATGAATTTTATCAAGCTGCCCTTCAGTAAAGATATTATTGTTAATTAACTCTCTTTTAATCAATATACTTCCCTCCTCAATCCTAACTGATTAATACTCATCAGGCATTTCTCTTAATTGATCTAAAGTGAAGACCGGACCATCTTTACATACATAATAATGACCAATATTACAACGACCACATTTACCTACTCCACAGGACATTTTCATTTCTAGAGTTGTAATTATTTCTTCTGGTTCAATACCAAGTTCCTGTAGTCTTTCTGTTATAAATTTTATCATGATCGGTGGTCCACAGGTAAAGACCCTTGTATCAGGGAGATTATAATCAAGTTCATCTTCAATTAGAGTATGGGGGTAACCGACACATTTACTCCATCCTTCACAAGGTTCATCAATAGTATATTTAACTAGAGTATCTTTAGAATTTTCCCACCACTCATAATCATCACAGAATAGGGTATCTTCAGGAGATCGAAAAGCATTTAAAAGTTGGACCTTTTTATATTTATCCCTGTTATTTTCATCTAAAACATAATTAATTAAAGATCTTAATGGTGCTAGTCCGATACCTCCCCCTATAAATATTATGTTTTTATTTTCTGTACTTTCAAGCGGAAAACCATTGCCAAAAGGTCCTCTAATCCCTATTTCATCACCTTCTTTAAGATTATGAAGTGCTTCGGTAACTAACCCGACTTCTTTAACTGAGAACTCTATATAGTCTTTTTCAGTTGGTGAAGATGAAAAACCAAAAGGAGCTTCTCCTACTCCATATACAGTAACCATCATAAACTGTCCCGGTTTGAAATTAAAGTTTTCTCTAACACCGCTATCTTGAAATTGAATTCTAAATGTTTTTATATTTAAATTGGTCTCTGTTTCCTGTTTTATTTGTAGGATTTCTGCTTTATGGGGCAGCATATCAGTTTTTTCCACTTTTAGCCCCTCCTTTTTCTGATAGGTATTTTTCGGTTAATTTTAAAGCTTCTCGAATATCTAAGTTTACCGGACAGCGGTCTATACACCGGCCGCATCCAACACAACCTAAACCTTCATAATTTAAAGGATGATATGAAAACTTATGCATAATCCTATTTCGATATCTTTTATCCTTTGAATCACGGGGATTATGACCGGAGGCATGAGCACTATAAGTAGAAAACATACATGAATCCCAATTTTTATACTTGGTGGATTCACCATCATTTCCTTCCCAAATGAAATTAAAACAGTAACAGGTTGGGCAGTAATATGTACAAATACCACAACCTAAGCATTTTTCAGACATTTCTTCCCAGATGTCTGCCGCAAACATCTCTTTTTCGGGCAGTGGAATCGGAATATCTAGATCAAAACTACTTTCTTTAAAAGTATCTAATCTTTTTTCAATAAGTTCTTTTAATTTTTCTTGATCTCCATCTGGTAAATTAACAAAATCTTTTTCAAATTTTTCATCTTTAACTTTTATCCAAAACTCATTTTCTTCTTTGAAAATATATAGTGGAGCGTATTCACTTTCTACAGGATTAAATCCTAAAGCATCACAAAAACAACTTTTATTTCGTTCAGGACAAGATAGTCCAACTAAAGTTATTTTTCCCCGCCTTTGTTTATAATTTTGATCAACATACATTTCATCTTCAATAAATACCTGATCTAAAGTTTTGATAGCTTCTATATCACAGCTTCTTACCCCAAGAATTAATGATTCTTGTTCCTGGTTATAAAATTGTTTTCTTTTATAATCATTACCAACCGGTGTATTCTGAGGGAATATTATATTTTTTGGAGAACTGTCAGGTTGTTTGTTCCAGACTATCCTGTCAAAATCATCTATATATTGATATTCAACAAGTGATTTTTTATTTTTATCTACAAGCACTGGGGCAGCAATATTATATTTTTCTTTCAAGTTATTAAATAATTCTTTAAATTCTTTTTTGTTAATTTTTTTAATCATCATCCTTTTCTCACCTCCTATTCCATAAACCCGGAATCAGTATCATTAACATCATAATCAGAAAGTAGTGTTTTTTGTTCAGGATCTATACCGGCTCTATAATCAAATAATTCTTCAGCACTTCTACACATTTTAGCAGCTAAGGCTCTTACATCAATTCCTTCAGGACAAGCCATTTCACAAGCACCACAGTTTACACAACGTCCTGCCATATGCATAGCCCGCATCAAGTGGTAGGTGAAATTATCATTTAATTTTACACTGTCACCAACCCATTCTGGTTGATTCCCTTCAGTAAAGCACTGTTCACAATAACATACATAACAGGCTTCACGACATGCATAACAGCGGGTACATCTTTCAAATTCTTTCTGGAAATATTCTTTCCTTTCAGCTGGGGTCATCTTTTCTATTTTATCTTCTTTGTCTTTTAACTTAGCTTCAATTTCTTCTTCAGTCATTTTTTTACCTACAGTATAGTCTGCAATCACAGGATTTCTAATATCACATTCCTCACAGGCTGTATTATCCTCTATACCAGGACAACCATTGATACCTATGATTTTAACATTTTCTCTTTTTATTAAGTCTTCTGCTAAGTAAGTTGCTATTGCCCTACTGTCACATGGTTTTGCCACAATTGCTACCTTTTGCTCTTTATAGTTTAATAGATATTTAGCTAATGACATCTCTGCTTTTGAATTAAAAACTAAGCGATCTGCATCTTTAGGATCTGAAATAAAAATTGGGGTGACTTCTTCAGTAAAGATACCAATTCCAAATCCAATAACTTTTTCAACCTTATTTTCTTTCAATAGTTTTTCAGCTATTTCAACAATTTCTTCTGTAATTTTTTCATACTTTTTCAACTGTGGTTTCACCTTCTTCCTGATTGAAACCTTGACCATCAAAACCCTGCCAGGGACCAACCTTTTTTACATTATTTACTGCATCTTCCACTACTCCAGCAAAGCGTTTACCTTCAGAGGCAGAACACCAGGTAAAGTTCATTCTTTCTTTTTCAACACCAGCATACTGCATCATTTCATTAAGCATTACAAATCTTCGCCTTGCATAGAGATTACCGTCCAGAAAGTGACAGTCGCCTGGATGGCAGCCTGATACTAATATTCCGTCTGCTCCCATATTAAAGGCTTTAATGATTAAAAAAGGATCCATTCTTCCTGTACAGGGCACTCTTACAACTCTTATATTAGGAGGGTATTGTATTCTACTACTACCTGCTAAATCTGCTGCTGCATAACTACACCAAGTGCAAAGAAAAGCAGCAATTTTAGGTTCAAATTCATTGTTTTTATTCATTATCTTGCCCTCCTGACCTTATGTTATTAGCTTTACGATCTGAAAATAGTGCTGTCATTTCGTCCAGTAGTTGATGGCTTGAAAATCCTTCCAATTCAACTGCATGTGACCTACACACTGCTACACAATTGCCGCATCCTTTACAGAGCACTGTATTTACTTCAGCTGTTCCTTTATCATGATTTACTTCAATTGCTTTAAAGGCACAAACATCTTCACAAGTTCCACAGGCTGAACATAAATTGGAATTAACAGTAGAAATCATTGCTTCAGTTAGTAAGTAATCTTTAGCTAAAACCGAGGCTGCTCTACTTGCAGCTGCTTGACTTTGAGCAATTGATTCTCCTAAGTTTTTGGGACCGTGTGCTAGACCAGTTAGAAATACACCGTCTGTAGCAAAGTCAACAGGTCTTAATTTTACATGAGCCTCAAGAAAAAATTCATCTTCGTTTAATGGTACCTTAAGTGCTTGACTAAATTTTTGATTACTATTACCGGGAGTAATTGCTTTAGCCAAAACTAAAAGATCTGTACTTTCAGTTATATATTTACCACTAACTGGTTCTTGATAACTAATTGTTAAGCCCTTATTTGCTTTATCTTGTTTAACTTCTACTTTGTTATCAACTTCATATCTAATAAAATTGATTCCTAACTCTCTTGCTTTTCGGTATTTATCTTCATAAAGACCATAAGTTCTCATTTCTCTATAGAATATTTTTATATCAATATCAGGATTTCTTTCTTTTATAAATATTGCATTGTTTACAGCTTGAGTACAACAAATTCTGGAACAGTATTCACGACCTTCTTCTCTAGAACCAACACATTGTATCATTGAGATCTTATCAATATCTTCAAAACTATTATTTTCTTTTAGCATTTCTTCTAAATCTAATTGAGAGATGACATTTTCACTTTTATCAGCAAGATATTCATCTGTTTCTAGCTCATTAGCGCCAGTGGCCACAATTACTACTCCACCTTCAAGTTCTTCTTTTGAATCATCTTTATTTGATTTTAAATTGAATGTATAGTTACCAACATAACCCTCAATTTCTTCTACATTGTAATTATTATATATATCTATATTGGGATGATTTATTACCTGATTCTTTATATCATTTATATAGTTAATAATTGGTTTACCATCCATTGTCAAAAGAAGTTTATTAGCATTTCCTCCCAGTTCCTTTTCTTTTTCAATTAAATAGGTTTTAAATCCAAGGTCAGCTAGTTGAAGAGCTGAAGTCATACCTGAAATTCCGCCACCGATTACAAAAGCATTATCTATCTTCTCAATCTTTTCTCTTTTTAGAGAATGAGCCTTTCTTGCTTTCGCTGCTGCTCCTTTAATTAAATCAAAGGCTTTTTGGGTTGCCTTATCTTTTTCTTCCCGGTGAACCCAAGAATCCTGGTCTCTTATATTAGTCATTACCATTAAATAGGGATTTAAACCTGCTCTGGCTACTGCCTTTTTAAAGAGTGGTTCATGTGTTCTAGGAGTACAAGATGCAACAACTATTCTATTAAGCCCTTTTTCTTCAATTCTTTTACTAATTAATTCCTGGCCATCGGAAGAACATAAATACCTAACTTCTTCAGCATGTTCAACAAATGGTAGTTTTTTAGCTTCTTCTGCTACTTTGGGAACATCAACTACACCAGCAATATTTGTTCCACAGTCACAGACAAAAACACCGGTTTTTATTCTTTCATTATCAACAAATCTGTATTGGTCTTCAGGTTTGTTTTCTTCAGTTGTTTTTTCTTTCTTTTGTTCTGACTTGTTTTGATATGCTTTATCAGCTGCTAAAACTGCTGAACCGCTAGCCTGGATAACTGATTCCGGAATATCTTTAGGACCTGTTATTACACCACAAGCAAATACTCCTTCTCGACTTGTTTTGAGTGGATTTACTTCATCTACAGCAGCAAAACCAAACTTATTAACCCTAATTTTTAATCTCTTCATCATTTCACTAACTTCTTTATTGGGTTTTAAACCAACTGATAAAATTACGAGGTCATAGCTCTTTTCTTCAATATTATCATCTTGATTAAGAGTTTTTATAATGATCTGATCTGAGTTTTGATTCTTTTCAATTTCTGCAATTCTATTTCTTTTAAAATTTATCCCTTTTGTGTCTTCAGCCATATTATAATATCGTTCAAAACCTTTTCCGAAGGCCCTGATATCCATGTAATATAGATCAAGGTCTGCTTCTTTTAAATGTTCCTTAGTAATTATGGACTGTTTTATGGAATACATACAGCAGACTGAAGAACAATAATTAGTATCTGACCTTATATCTCGGGAACCTGCACAGTGAAGAAAAGCTATTTTTTTAGCTTCTTTTCCATCTGATGGTCTTACAATATGTCCACCGGTAGGACCTGAAGCACTTAGATATCTTTCATATTCTAAACTGGTTATAACATTATCATAGTTTGCATAACCATATTCACTTACTATATTTCCTTCAAAAGCATCATAGCCAGCTGCAAAGACAACTGATGCGACATCAAGATCAAATGTTTCTGCCTTTTGATCATAGTTAATTGCACCTTTGTCACAGTTTTTTGAACAAAGACCACAGACCCCTTTGGTTAACTTCAAACAGTTTTCGGGATCTATATTAACTACATTGGGTACAGCCTGGTCTTGATATTTATAGACGGCCTTTCTTTCATCTATACCCTGGTTAAATACATCTTCTACTGTAACAGGACAGTTTTCTACACATTCCGTACAGCCTGTGCACAAATCAACGTTAACATAGCGAGGTTTCTGTTTTATAGTTGCTGTAAAGTTACCTGAAGTTCCTCTTAAATTTTTTAACTCACTATAGGTATAGGTAGTTACGTTTTCGTGGTTATAGCAGTCACTGATTTTGGGAGCTAGGATACAAGTTGAACAGTCATTTGTTGGAAATGTCTTATCTAATTGAGCCATTTTTCCACCTAAAGCAGGTTTCTTTTCTACGAGATAAACCGGTATACCCATTTCGGCTAAGTCAGTAGCGGCCTGGATTCCCGCTATTCCTCCTCCTAAAACTAGAACTGGTTTAGCCATTTTGATCACCACTATCAATCATTACTTCTATACTTTCATCCATATCTTTACTATTATTAAGATGGTTTGCTACAATATCAAGGCGGTATTGATATACAGTTTTATCCAATTTATCTACTTTTTCTTTTAATTCTTTGTCATAATATCCGTCCTCAATCGACATATTCCTTAAAACACGCATAATATCAGCAAACTTTACATCTTGAGGACAGTGTGCTACACATCTTCTGCATTGGATACATTTCCATAAATCATCATTATTTAAAACCTCTTCTTTATATCCTAATAATGATTTTTTAATTAAAAGCCTGGGATTAAAAGAATCATCAATTTCGCTAATTGGACAGGTTGCAGTACAACTGCCGCAACTGTAACACATCATTAGGTTTTCTCCACCCGGGCGTGAGGTTATTTCTTTTTTAAAGTTATTATCCATCTTATTCCACCTCCGGTCTTGGATAAAGAGAAGCTTCTTCAACTACATGAGGTGTAATTTCTTCCCAGGCAACCGGCATTAAGTGAACTCCTCTTACCCCTTCTATTTCTTTTACTTGTTCAATTGTTTCTACAGCCATTTTAACTCCCTCTTTTTCTTTATCTTCTGCCTGATCCATTCTTTTTATTATATGCTCAGGAACATCCATACCTGCTACATATTTTTTCATCATCCTTAATGCTTTCGGAGATCTAGTCGGTAAAATTCCGGCTAAGATATAGGCCTGTTCATGAATACCTCTTTTTCTTACTTCTTCCATCCAGTATTTGAATTTTTCCATATTATAAATTGCCTGAGTTTGAAAAAATTCAACACCGGCATTGACTTTTTTCTGCATTTTGATCATCTGCATTTCAAAGGGATCTGCAAATGGATTAGCAGCTCCCCCAATAAACATCTTGGGTGGAGTATCCATTTGATCACCATTTAACAAAACACCTTCATGAACCATATCATTTACTGCCTTAATAAGTTGGACTGAACCTAATTCAAATACATTTTTTGAACCGGGATCTTTACCAAAGGTCTGATGATCACCTGTCAATAGTAATACATTACGTAAGCCTAGGGCACTTGCTCCTAAAATATCACTTTGCAGTCCAATCCGATTTCTATCTCGGGCAGTTACTTGAATAATCATTTCTAGACCTTCGTCCATAGCAATTTTTGCAGCAGCTATGGAAGACATTCTAACGATTGCGGTCTGGTTGTCTGTTACATTAACCCCATCTACATAACCCTTTAGATTTTTTGCTTTGTTTCTAATAAAGTCAGGGTCAGATCCGATCGGAGGCCCCAGTTCACTGCAGACAACAAAATGACCGGCATCTAACATATTTTTAACTTTTGAATAGCTTTTAGTCATTTCATTACTCCTTTCAGTCCTCGTGATATTCTTCGTTAACTAATGTTCTGGGTCCACCGTCCCGGAATACTTCCCAATCTTTCGGTGGTTCATAATCAATAAGTTCTTCCAATCTATCTAATTCTACACCCCTGTCATATATTAGCTCCCAAGCACAATCAGTATCAGGATCAACTTCACATTCCCCATTTTGTGAACCTCCACAGGGGCCGTTTAATAGTCCTTTTGCACATCTTGCAACCGGACAGATTCCAAAATATTGATCAAGTACACATTCCCCACAACCGATACACCGTTCAGCCCATTCACCGACTGCAGTTGTTGCTCCATAAAAAGATGTGTTTAACCCTGGTAGAACAACCTTTTTTGGATACCTCTCTACAAGATGTTGAACCCCAATTCCACAGGCTAGAGATAGTATAATATCATTCCTTTTAATCTCTTGTTCAATTTCATCAATAAATTCAAAATCACACTGTCGTTTTGCGGTCAGGGTTTCAATCTCTACATCTCTTCCCTTGTTTGCATAATATGTTCTCAATATTTCTGCTAGGGAATTAACTTCTCTTTCTCCACCGGCTAAGCTAACAGTGACACAAGTTCCACAGCCGGCTATTAGAAGTTTATTGAAATCCTCTCCTAACATTTCTATAACTTCTTTTACCTTTTTTTGTTCGGCAACAATCATTTTTGATCACCCTCTTTCCACCGCAGTAGGAAGTCATTAAGATCTTCTTCCATTCTCGGTGAAAGGCGTTCAAACTGAACCCTTGTTTTACCTAATTCTAATTCTTCTAATGTATTCCTTACTTCATTGGATATCCGTTCCCCACGACCGTCACCATTTATATGTTTACATGATTCTTCAAAACAGCCTAGAATTAATAATCTGCTGTCTTTTTTTCTTAAATAAGAGAATAGTTCATCTTTTTTTATACTGCTGGCACAGGGGATTTTTTCGATATCCAAATCTTGAAATTGTTCTTTATCTAATTTTTTAAAAGCAGTATCTGCAGAATTTTCACACATTAAAACTTTTAAAGAAAAATCACTTTCTTTTATTTCTTCTTTTTCTACAAATGAGATTGCATCTGCTGGACAATGAGATAAACAGGCATCACAGCCATAACAGGCAAGTTCATTTATTTTCATTGCATCTGCGTTTTCATCTTTTTCTACAGCTCCATGAGGGCAGACCCTATAACAGGTGTAACACATAATGCATTTTTGTTCATCTACTTCTCTTTTTTTATCTGTTAAGGGTTCAACTCCACCTAAATTTGATTTTATTTCATTTAAAGTAAAATCAATTTCTAAATCTAGATCAGAATATGCATTTGGTCCTCTTGCTCCGGCTAGAGAATAGACTCCTCTTTTACCGGTTAGAGTTGGTTGTAGATAGATGTTTTCAGATTGTATATATTCATTATCTCCCATTTCAATATTTAAAAGTCTAGCGATCCGTTTGATCTTTTGAGATGGTTTTAAATGCGGAGCTGTAACTATTTTACCCTTAAGATCAAGATTAAGTTCCCCTCGCTTATAATTAACCTGATTTTCTCTTTCAATTACTTCAATACCATCCATCTCATATTTTAAAAAGATAATTCCTAACTGCCTGGCTTTATCAAATAGATTGTCATTATTGTCGATAAAACGCATCGAGCGATAGAGAAAATATATTTCATTATTTTCAAACTTTTCTTTTGTTTTTATAGCATTATTTAAGGTTTCTCTATTTATTACAGCTGGGGAGATCTTTTCATAGTCTTGGATAAATATTATATCTTCGTTATTTTCATTATTATCTGGTAGGTTATTTAAATTTATTGTTTCTGGAAGTGGGTTTTCTCTATTAGCTTCCAGATTAATTACTATACTTTTAACAGTTTCATTTTTAATTTTATCATTTTTACTGTATTTAATTTGAAAATTGCCGATTTCTCCTCTACACTCTAATAAGGAATCAGGATCTATGCACAGGGACTTAAGTTCAGGTGATTTAATTTTTTCACCAATAAAGATTACATCATACATCTATTTATCCCCCTGTCTCAATTTCATTAATTATTTTGTAAGCTACGTTTTTGCTGTCACTTAAAGTTCCAGCTATATCTTTTGGTCCCTTTATTGTTCCTGCTAAATAGATTTGGGTTCTCTTTTCATCTTCAATTGGATAAAGAAAACCATATTCATCTAATTGTAGGTTATATAACTGGGACCATTTTTCATTAACTTCTTTAGCGTGTATGCCTTCTGAAAGAACTAATAAGTCTGTTTTCAAGTTTTCTTTGCTGCCTTTGTTCTGGTCTTCAAAAAAAATATTTATATTTTCTTCTGTACTACTTACTTTAATCGGCTTACAGTTGATATAGTCAATATCATTATCCTCTAATTTTTGATAACTTAATTCCTGAAGATAACCACCTTCCTGAAGATCCATAAAAAAGATTGTTATCTCAATCTCAGGAAAAAAATGTTTTAATACTCGAGCCATTCGGTATGAATATCCACAGCAGATCCTGGAACAGTATTTTGCTTTTTCCTTAATGCTTCTAGATCCGTTGCACTGAATAAAGACAGCGGAATTAGGTATAAACCCAAGATTAATTTTATTTGACTGATCAAGGTGGTCTCTTCTACTTTTGAAAAATTCTTCTAATTCACTGGCCCAAATTATTCTTTCATCTTGATCTACTTCTGGGGTACCGGTTTCTAGATCAGACCATTGGGTGTAACCCGTAGCTATAACTATATAATCCAGATCATTGATTGAACTGAATTCCCCTTCCCTTTCAATACCTAGTTTATAGCTGCCGGGTTCACCCTCAAAATCATTGACTCTGGTCTGATAAAGTTTTTCTATATTATCAAATTCTTCAACTTCATTGAAGATTTCATCTACTAAACAGAGGTTATCTTTTAAACAGATATCAACTGCTTTACAACCGTAGTCTTTTATATTACCACCAATTTGATCAGATTTTTCAATGAGTATAATCTGATGGTTTTTCCTTGCTAATTCAACTGCAGCCTGTGCTCCTGCGATTCCACCTCCGATTATAGCTATCTTTTTCATTATATCTTCTCTCCTTTAAGTTAATCCATTTCCCCCGAACGACAGGCTTTTAAGTATCTCTGTCCATAAGGATCCTTATTTAAAAGTACTTCTGCTGCTTTAACTAACTTCATCATGTGTTCATCAAGAGGGTCTATGATAGCTGAATCTAGACCTCGGTCCATGGCCATCATTAAAAAGGCTTGATTTAGTAGACAGCGATTTGGTAGTCCAAACGAAACATTACTAAGTCCACAGGTGATATGTACATCTGTGTTCCAGTCAGTAATTCCTGTGATAGTATCTAAAACTTGAATTCCAAATTTTCCATCTACACTTATTGGTTTGATTATGGGATCAATAAATACATTTTCTAAAGGTACTCCATCATTATCTAAATCAGTCACAAGTTTATCTGCAATTTTTAATCTTTGCTCTGCTGTTTCTGGCATTCCTTCATCACTAAGACATAATGCTACAACTTTTGCATCATATTCTTTTACTAAAGGTAGTATTTTATCATATCTTTCTTTTTCAGCAGTAATTGAATTAATCATAGGTATCCCTTTATGAATTTCAGCAGCTTTTTCTATTGCCTCTTCATTAGGACTATCAAGTGATAAGGGAACATCAGTAACTTCCTGTACGGTTTCAACAAGCCAAATTAGATGTTCAATCTCATCCCAAACAAAGGCACCTGAATTAACATCTACATAAGATGCACCTGCATCTACCTGCTGCATTGCAATATCTTGGATATATTCCTTATCTCTGTCTTCTATTTTCTCTTTAATTACATCACGTGTTGAGTTAATTAATTCTCCAATAACAATCATAATTTATGATTACCGAAATTTTTATTCGGTAATCTTACACCTCCCAATCATTATTTGTCGTTATCATTTTACCACGGTTTCCCAACCGCAGTGATTTCTAATCGACTTTCTATAAATAATTTATCTTCATCTTTTGTATCTTCGTTTTGACCTAAATAATCACTATATTTATCATTTTTATCAATTGTTATCTCAATATTACTTGCTCCTGCCGCCTCTGCTTTCTGATAAGCAAGTTTTTCACCAATTTCTTTTCCAAAAGTATGAGCCTTTTTAAATTCTTTGAAAAATTCTCTTTTATTAGGAGTATGGACGGAAAATCCGCCGCCTTCTCCTGGTTTAATTAAGATAATTACCTTTTCAATTACTTTTCCTCCCACAGTACCTACTGCATTTGCTACTTCAGCGTGTTCAGGTAATATTAGTTTTGTGTTCATTTTATCTGCAATCTGGGGAAAATATGCTTGAACTGGTGCTCCGACTGCAATTAATGGTAGGTTACATCTCAACTGAAATTCTATTTTTGGATTGTCCTTATCCTTAGAATTCATCATTTTATTAAGAAAATATTTACAATCTATATTTGTAAGTGATAAGTTATGACCTTCTTCTGAAACCAATACTTCAGTAATTACTGAACCTATTTTATAATATATTTCTTTGAACACATGGTTGATAAAGGTTTGTGGATCTGTTTCATAACGATCAGCCATAATTTTTATACCTATATTTGCAGCATCTACATCCCATTGCTTATAGTTTCCATTAATGTGTAGAAGATCAGTTGGAGTAAGACCTGCTCTATGGACTGACCCTACTTTAACCAGATGATCCCAAGGTAGGATATCTGGTGATTTATTTAATTTTTTTGAGATGTAGTGTAAGGTATGAGGCTTATCTTTGATAATATTTAAAATTGCTTTTTCTGTGTCTGTAAGGGTAAAGTTTTCAGGATCTTTAACATAGGTTAAAATTGTAGTTGGTTGACTAGAGAGAGGATAATAGTTGCTTTCTTTGATATTACTTAACTCTTGATAA
The DNA here is from genome assembly GCA_021736945.1 of Halanaerobiales bacterium. Taxonomy (GTDB): domain Bacteria; phylum Bacillota; class Halanaerobiia; order Halanaerobiales; family M55B127; genus M55B127. Next base: position 15,094 of record JAIPEX010000051.1, read on the forward strand.
AGATGTGAATGTTTATTTACTATCCAACTCAAAGGGAAAACCTTTTGTGGGCCTATTGAAATGATTTTATCCTTTGAAACCTGGATATAGCTATCTCCACCAATTCCGATAGTTGTAATATCAG
>JAIPEX010000052.1 GCA_021736945.1 Halanaerobiales bacterium
AAAGATGTTAAAGCTAAAAAAGATATGCAAAATACTAGAGCAGAAACAGAAAAAGAGTATGGAAGTTTTAAAGAAGAGAAAGATAGATTTGACAATTATGTTAGCACATTCATGGAACAAGGAGTTAAGAAAGCCTTGGATGAATATACAGAGACTGAACAAGAAGACCCTCAAATAATGGCAGATATACAAAACAACCTAAAGAGTAAGGTTGTAAATATAGTGGAAGAAGAGTTAGGTAAAGATAGAAAAGTTTCAGAAATGTCTGAGTCACAAGTAGACATACTTTATCTAATTAATGAAAGAGTTAAGAATGAACTTCTTTCCTAAAATTATATAGGGGTTTTTATACCCCTATTTTTTATTAGTGAAATAAGTTGGAGGTGCAAAATGGCACATAAAGTAAAATGTCCTGTGTGTGAAGAAAGATTCTATAAAAAAGATGTGGATTTTATTAAAAAGGGCAGACGTTATTATCACAAAGATTGTCTACAAAAAGTAGAAGATAAACAGGACGCAAATAGTTTAGTCTACAAGGAGGAGCTGTTTAATTTAATTAAAGAATTATTTAATATTGATTATCCAACTCCTCGTATTATTAAACAAATTAAGTCTTTTAAAAATAAAGGTTATACCTATTTTGGTATGAAAAAAACATTGGAGTATTTTTTTAACTTGCAAGACAATTCAATAAAAAAAGCCAGAGGAGGGATTGGAATTATTCCCTATGTCTATGACGAAGCAAGTGAGTATTATAAAAAAATTAAGTTAAGTAAACAATCCGAAGACACTGAAGTGGAGTCTGGCGTTGAAGTAGTGAGGAAGAAAGCCCCACATAAGGATAGTGTGTTCGACAAGAAGAAAGTAGATATTAACAATTTATAAGGAGGTCGGCTGTGACAGAGAAAAAATCTTTTACAGATATAGATATAAAAGACCTATATGATAATAAAGCAGTTCTAATGCTATTTGGTGCACTGTTAAATCATCCATCTACATTACTAAGGCATGATAGATTTAACTTAGACATTGATGATTTTATCCCTAGACACCATAGAATCATTTTTTCTGCAATAAATAATTTAGTACATTCTGGAGTAGACCAAATAGATTCTATAGCAATAGACAGTTATCTAAATAAATACCCAGAGCAGTATGAAGTTTTTATGAACAAAAGAGGTTTGGAAGGGTTAGAATTCGCTAAAAAGTCTGCGAAAGGTGACAACTTTACCTATTATTATAATAGAGTCAAGAAATTCTCATTGTTAAGGTCTTTCTTAAAAGCTGGCATTGACATTAGGTTTATATATGACCCTGATGAAATGAATAGTGAAAAGAAAGAGAGAATGCAAAGGGAATTAGACGAAATGTCAATAAATGAAATAATTGATTTGGTGAACATGAAAATGACCAATGTTAGACAAAAGTTTGAAGTGAGTGCAGATAGCTATGGGCAAAGAGCTGGGCACAATATAAGGAACTTAGTCGAGGAATTAGATGACGAGCCTGCTATTGGTATGCCACTAAATGGTAAGTTTATAAATAGTATAGTAAGAGGAGCTAGATTAAAAAAGCTGTATATGAGAAGTGCTCCAACTGGAGTCGGTAGATAAGTAACTATTTTATTGTAATACACCGACAGGTGTTGACAAACAATTGATAATATGATATAATGTAGTTAAGCTAAATTTATAAAAGGAGGTTTAACTATGAATTATCAAGAAAAGTATTTATTAGCAAAAAAAATGTATTTGGATGAAAAAAAGAGCCTAACAAAAATAAGCAATACCTTAGGGATTGACAGAGGTAGTTTATCTAAAAACTTAAAAAAGGATGGGGTAAAGGTTATAAATAGACAAAACACTAATTCTAGAAATAGTAATATTTTTGAAGAGATAGACACTGAAGAAAAAGCATATTGATTAGGTTTTTTATATGCAGATGGTTATGTTAGTAATTCTGACAACAGTATTGAACTAACATTAAAAGAGTCTGACAAAAAACACATACAAAAATTTAAAAGTTTTATAGGCGGAAACAATAAGATTTCTAAAAAAACTACAATATTAAATGGTAGTAAGTATTATTCTTATAGAATAGCTTTTAGAGATAAAAAAATGAAGAAAGACCTAATAGCCAAAGGCTGTGTCCCAAAAAAGTCTTTAATCTTAGAATTCCCAAGCTATAATGTAGTTCCGCACCACTTAATGAGACATTTTTTGAGAGGGTATTGAGATGGAGACGGCTCGCTAATATTCACAGATAAAAACTATAGCATATCTGTTATATCTACTAAAGAATTTATAGAAGGTATGTTAAGTTTTACAGGTTGAAAATACTATGCGCTACAGGAAGAAGGAAGAGCCTATAGATGGGAGTGCGGTCATTCAAAGAATATACCAAATATGATAGACTTAATGTATAAAAATGCTAATATATACTTAGACAGAAAGTATAAAAAATACAATAAAATGGCGAATGCCGTCTAAGCGAGTGATTGCTTAGATAATAATAGCGGAATTAAGCAAGGAAGGCTGAAATGTCAACTTGAACCGAAGGTTAGTAGTTTATATTATACTAACCAGGGGCAACGCATAGGGAGTGAAATAATCTCCCCAAGAAGCCGCTACCCTTATGAATAAAAATAAGGTGAATACGTATGCTGAGCTTATGTGAATAACAAGCATAAGAAGTAAATGATAAAAAACTTTTACGATAACATAACTGAAAACTCGTATGTCTGCTGGAGATGCTATAAATATGGCAGCGAATTTAATTTGAGATGAAGATAAGCAAGACTGGGTCGATAATGGTGAATCCTTACCTTCCTTGTTTATAACAACAGAGTTAGAAATAGAAGAAATACAAACCATGTTTTTAGCCTTTGTTTCAGGTGTTAATGAGTCTAAAATATTGGATGCAAACTATGATGACGGAGAGCGCGAGCGAGTAATTAAAGCAGCTTCTCTAATAGAAAAGTTTCCTATATGGATAGAACATTTGTCTAACCACAATATACAACAGGTAGAAAATATTGCCACTAAGCATAAATTAAAGAATGATGTTAGTTATATATTCTTTGATTATGTTCATACTACTTTAAAAATACTAGAAGAAATTAGTAAAGCTAGTCGTGGTGTAAGATTGCGTGAGGACAATGTTTTATTAATGTTCGTAAGTAGGTTAAAAAAATTGGCTAATGAACTAGGGGTTTTTATATTTACTGCGACTCAGGTTAACGGCAACTGGGATAAGGTGGACCAAGCTACTCAAAATTTACTTAGAGGTGCTAAGTCTATGGCAGATTTAAACGAATTTCTTATTGCATAGTGAAAGGTAACTATGAAAAAAATTAAAGTTTCAGGCATAGATAAAATAGAGATTAAAAGAATGTATGAAGATGGAATGGGAACAAGAAAAATAGCTAGCAACTTCCCATTCTCTAGAACAGTTGTAAAAAGGGTTTTAAATGAATTAAATATAAACATAAACAACAAAGTTCCAACAAAGTATAAATATAATTATAATATTTTTAAAAAGATTGACTCTAAAGGAAAGGCTTATTGATTAGGTTTTTTATATGCAGATGGTTTCGTTTCAAATACCACCTTGGGAATTAGATTGAGCGCCAAGGATAAGTCTCACTTAAGTAGATTTAAAGAATTTATGGGGACAGACAAAGAGGTAGTTATAGGAACGCAAAATTCATTTGGTACAATGGTTTATTTTGCAGAGATTAGGATTTATTCTATAGAAATAGTAGAAGATTTAATTTCACTGGGATGTGTAGAAAATAAATCCAAGCTTATAGAGTTTCCTAGTCAGAAAATACTTCCCAAAAGCCTAATTAGTCACTTTATCCGTGGGTATTTTGATGGAGATGGAAGTATCTCTACCAATGGAGTTGACAATGGATATAAAATATCTATTATTGGAACTAAGTCCTTTTTAGAACATGTCAAAAAATATTATGGTTTAAATGTGAAGATTCTTAAGTCTAACAATATATTTGAATTAAAATTTGGAGGACAAGGAGATATTATTAACTTTGTTGACGATATTTATCAAGATGCAAGTTATAAATTAAAAAGAAAGTATAAAAAATCTATGTTAATAAGAAACAAGTTAAGTCGTTTATATTAGTAATAATATAATTAAATACTGGTGAACCTATAAATATAGGGTGTGCTACTAAGTAGTGCTAACGGTGGAGGTCTAAGTCGCTTTATTGCAATATGATAATACCGTGCTAAGTTTTAGAAATAAAAAAAGTGTAACGACTAGTCCGTGCCATTAAAGGACGTAGTTTATAGGTGAAACTCCTATTCACGAAGTGCCAGTTCCCTTTGAAGAGGGTAAAGATATAGTCTAGTCCGTATTTAAATATCACGAAAGTGACGGTATCAACGAAAATTGACGTAGGGATAATTGCGTTAGAACCCACTGAAAAAGATATAGAGGCTATTAAACATATATTAGATAATAATTTTAACATGAAAACACCTAATATTGTTTACCATGTTTATAAGAACAGGCGTTCACAATATAAAGGTATTAGACTATGGAGTCACGTAGATTTAGGAACATGTAGAGCTGACGATTTGTTTGTTACAGATGCTAACTACAAATTAATACCAATGAAGTCAACTATAATGAAAACAATTAAACGACAAGCACAAAAAGAAATGGATATAAAAAAGGACAAAAAGTATAGCAGTCAGTTTTAGGGGGTAGCTATGTTTTATGAATTAAAAGAAGATATTAGAAATAAGCTAACCTTAGCTGATATTACTGAAGTTTTAAAAAGTCTAGGAAGCGGGCCTCCCAAAGAAAGAAACGATTGCTTAATCTACCAAACAGTTTGTCACCACTATAAAGAAGATGATATGAGTTATAAATTATACTATTATATAGATGATGAGTTGTTTAAATGCTACACAGGACAGCAAAAGTCATATGATATATATGGGTTAGTTCAAGACACTTTACAGTATAGAGGTATTAACGTGAGTCTAGAGCAGTCTATTGAATATGTTGTAAATAATTCAAATATTGAACTAGGGTTTGGCATTGACACAAGTGCAAAAAGTGTTGATGATTTTAATTGAGACTTTATTGATAAATATAAGTCAGCTATTGCTAAAGCTAAAAAGGATATAACCCATCTAACCCCAATTAATCCAATAAAACTGGATGTTTTTAAGGAATTTTACTACCAAGGATGGATTGATGAAGGGATATGTGTAGAAGCTATGAAAAAATTTAATATTATGTACTCCGTAAGTAGAAATAGAATAGTTATACCACACTATGATATATTTAATAACTTAATTGGCGTTCGAGGACGGAGCTTAAGAAAAGAAGAGGTGGAAAATGGTTATAAGTATATGCCGATGGAGATACAAAAAAAGCTTTACGCACATCCAACCTCTTCCTCTTTGTACGGCATATATAGGAATAAACGAATAATTAGAAATCAGCGCCAAGTCGTTTTATTTGAATCCGAAAAGAGTGTTTTGAAGGCAGAGTCAATATACCCAAATAATAACTACACACTAGCTTTATCTGGAAAAACAATAAGTGATGCTCAAATAAAATTACTTTTAAAGTTAAATGTTAATAGGGTTATTTTAGCTTTAGATAGGGATTATAAAGACTTTTATTCTGATAAGGGATTTGAATGTTACGAAAACATGAAATCAATAGGGCGCTATTTAAAATCGTACTTTAATGTTCATATTATGGTTGATGATAAATTTTTATTGGAGGAAGGTGATTCGCCAATAGACCAGGGTAAAGATATATTTGAAAAGTTATATAAAAGAAAAATAAAAATATAGGAGGTTTATATTAATGAAGTTTTCATTAGATAAAACAGTAGGATTGTCCTCTTCAATTCAAAAAGATTTATTACTTAAAAGAGGAGTGAGTAAAGAGGACGTAGACTTATTTTTAAACTATAAGCAAATGGGAAAAGAATATGAGGAAAATAGGTATAAGTTAAAGAATATAAGAAAAGCTGCTAAACTATTGGATAAAAAGTTAACAGGCTTTGATAAAAAAGTATTAATAATAGTAGACAGTGATGTAGATGGGTATACTTCAGCTAGTATGATATGAAAGTATTTGCACAAAGTCTATAGTTTAAAAAGCTTAGATTTTATAGTACACAAAAATAAAGAAGTTGGCATTGCAAATGACAAAGAAATGAACAAAGCTTTAGACAGTGATTTAGTAATTGTGCCTGATGCTGGTAGTAGTCAATATAAAAAACATAAAAGGCTTAAAGATAATGGTATTGATGTTATAGTTTTAGACCATCATCACACTGACAAAGAGTCTGAACATGCTATTGTTGTTAACAATCAAATATCACCAGAGTATAATAATAAGGCCTTAAGTGGAGCAGGAGTTGTTTTTAAGTTCTGTCAAGTGTTGGATGATATAACAGGCTCCAACTATGCCAAAGATTTAGTAGACTTAGCAGCTCTGGGAATAGCGTCAGATAATATGGATATGAGGAATAGAGATAATATAGTTATTATTAGACGTGGAATATACTTAATGAACCAACAAGACAAAGGAAATAAGTTTATAAAAGCTCTTATAGATAAAAAGAGTTACTCTCTTGGCGACAAAGTATATCCTATAGATATAATGTTTTATATCGCTCCTTTAATAAATGCTGTAATCAGACTAGGAACAAAAGATGAAAAAGAAATGATGTTTGAAGCTTTTATTAGAGGTGGGTCTAAGGTTGTTGGCTCAGGCAGAAATAATAAAGGTCAAATGGTATTTATTGAGGGGGAAATGGCTAGGATAGCAGGAAATATAAAAAGACGACAAAGAAAAAAAGAAACTAAAGGAATGGAAAAATTATCACAAATAGTTGAAAAAAATCAGAAAGACAACAAAATTATTATTTTAGATGCAACTAATATTATATCTAATTCCATGACTGGCCTAGTGGCTAATAAAATTCAATCTAAGTTTGGAAAACCTACTTTAATATTAATAAAGAATGAATCAGACGGACTATATTACGGTAGTGGTAGATGTCCTTCTGGGACTGAGTTAGATGACTTTAGAAAATATTTAAACAATACAGGTTTAGTAGAATATGCAGAGGGACATGCGTCAGCATTCGGAATTTGTATAAAACAAGAGAATATTAATAAGTTAATTGAGTTAAGTAATAAATTATTAGAAAAATATGAGTTTAAACAAATATACAATATTGATTTTCTAGTGCCATCTCAAAAATTAGATGGGAGCTACATATTTAAACTAGATGAAATGAAGCACTTGTGGGGTACAGACTTAAGAGAACCATTAATGATGGTGACAGGCATGAAAATAGATAAAGGTAATTTGGAGTTAATAGGTAAAAAGTCTAATATCATTAAAATAAAGTACCAAGGAATAGAATATATTATGTTTAGAGCAGAAGACAAAATTAAAGAAATCCCTGATACAAACTCTTACACAGTAAACGTTATTGGTAAACCAAATGTAAATGAGTGGAGGGGAAAAGTTGTTCCACAAATAATTATGGAAGACTGTGAAATCAAAGGAAATGACAGTTTTGTTTTTTAATAAAATCTTCTTGTAAAAAAGTTTATATTATGATATTCTATAATTAGATAATAAAAAAGGGAGGTATTTTTATGAAAGAAGAAGATAATATGGAGAAGTCAACATGGACTGCCTTTAGAGACAGTGGTTTATTATGAATGATTAACAGTACGCTGCATGTTTTTGGATGGGTGATTGCTATAGAAACTAATGAAGATGGAGAATTTGTTGGAGCAAGTCCTTACAAAACTAATTTTAGAGGGTTTTCAAACGATGTAAATGACAAGGGATATAAAAAGGTAACAAACTACATGGAAAACAATATACAAAGGTTAGTAAATGCAGTCGAGGAGGAGTAGAATATGTATTTTTCAGCACATAATCATACGGATTACTCAAATTTAAGACTATTAGACTCGACTAATAAAGTAAAAGAGCTTATAGATAAAGCAATAGACTTAGGTCTTAGTGGTTTGGCAATCACAGACCACGAAGTCCTATCTTCTCATGTCAAAGCTGATAAATATAGAAAAGAATTACTTGAAAAAGGCGTTATAGATGAAGATTTTACAATAGCGTTTGGCGATGAAATATATTTAGTTGATTCTTTAGATAAAAAGCAACAATATTACCATTATATATTGATTGCTAAAGACCAGAAAGGATACGAGCAATTAAAAAAGATATCTTCACAAGCATGGAGTAACAGTTATTATGATAGAGGGATGGAAAGAGTGCCCATCACGTATGAACAAATAGAAGACATAATAGGAGAAGAAAAAGGTCATCTTATTGGCTCTACTGCTTGTTTAGGTGGCTTTTTGCCAAACACTCTGCTTAAAATGTATAAGGGGGAAGTGTCTCAAAAACAGGCATCGAGAAAAGTTTCAAAGTTTATTGATTGGAGCATTGATGTTTTAGGAAAAGATAACTTCTTTTTTGAATTGCAAGCAGGTAACACAGAGGAGCAGTCAGAGGTTAATAAAATGGTATATCAAATTGGTAAATCTAGAGGTATAAAGAATATAATAACGACCGATTCTCATTATTTATCCAAAGAAGATAGAGATATACACAGAGCCTTCTTGCATTCACAGGAAGGGGATAGAGAGGTTGATGCATTTTATAAGTTTACTTATATGATGTCAGAGGCAGAAATTAAAAACTATATGGAAAATGATTTTAGTGAATCAGAACTTGATGAAATGTTAAGTAATACAAACATTATAGCAGATAAATGTAGTAATATAGACTTGTTTCAAGAGGTAGATATTACTAAAATTGAAGTAGAGGACTTCAAATTTACAAAGGAGTTTAAAAAGAAGTTTAAAGAGTATAAATATATATCACTATATTTAAACAGTGATAATAAGCAAAATAGAGCTTTGATAAACTATACTCTTCAAGGTCTGATTAATAAAAAAGATGTAGAAGTAAATGATAAATATTTATCTAGAATAGATATAGAGCTTGAACACATTAAAGAAACTAGTAAAAAAGTTGGAAAGAGTATGTCTCGATATCTGTTAACCGCTAGGTCACTAGTTTCCTTAATGTGGGAGGAAGGGGATAGTCTAGTTGGACCTTCACGAGGTTCTGCAACAGGTCTTTTAATTAATTATTTAATTGATATTATTCAAGTTAATCCTGTTGAGTGGGGAATTCCCTGGTGGAGATTTATCCACAAAGACAGACCAGATATTATGGACATAGACTTAGATTCACAGAAGTCACAACGAGGTCAAATACTTGATGCTTTAAATAAAAGGTTTGGAAAAGATAAAGTTTTAAATATAGCAACATTCGGCACTATTGGTGCCAAAAGTAGTATTCTATCCGCTTGTAGAGGATTAGATATTGATGATTCGGAGGCTCATTATCTAACAGGCCTTGTGCCAGATGAAAGAGGTTCAAATTGGCCTTTAAAAGATGTTATAAATGGAAATGAAAAAAAGGGTAGAAGACCTCAACCAGAGTTTGTATCTAGATTGAAAGAATATGAGGATAAAAAATTAAAAGAAGTTATATTAGCATTTGAGGGCATAGTTGAAAAACGTAGTATTCATGCGTCAGGTATTTATATATATAATGAACCATACTATAAACGAAATGCAATGATGATGTCTCCAAGTAGCGTTCCTACTACACAGTTTGATATGTCAGACTCAGATTACATGGGAGGGGTTAAGTTTGATTTCTTAACTGTGAAAATATTAGACAAAATTAGAATTGCTATGGAACATCTAATAGATGCTGGTTATATAGAACAGAAAAGCTCATTAAGAGAAACATATGACAACTGTTTACACCCTGCTGTTTTAGATTATGAATCACCACAGTTATGGGAGAAAGCTTCTAGCGGTGAAGTGGTGTCACTATTTCAGTTCAATACAATGGTTGGTAGCAACGCCATAAAAGAGGTTCATCCAAAAGATTTAAAAGAAATGGCTACAGCGAACTCTTTAATGCGTCTAGTTTCAGATTCTGATGTTCAACCACTTGATAAGTTCATTAAATATCGTAAAAAAATTGACCTGTGGTATGAGGAAATGTTTCAAAATGGACTTACAGAAGAAGAGTCAGATATAATGAAAAAACATTTGTCCGCTAGTTATGGAATAGCTGCAACCCAAGAAGATTTAATGGAAATACTAATGGATGAAAATATATCTGATTTTACGGTTGTTGAGGCTCATAAGGCTAGAAAAGCCATAGCAAAGAAAAAGCCAAAGTTAATTAAACAATTAAAGAAGGATTACTTTAAAAGGAGTAAGGAACGTGCTAATAGTAGTGAAAATTTAATTAATTATGTATGAAACTATTGTATAGTACCACAGCTTGGGTACAGTTTCAGCCGCAATCATACTCTACCTTATTCTATGATAGCATTACAAGTTTTAAACTTAGTTACAAATTACGAAGAAATAGCTTGGAACGCCTCTTGTTTAACAGTAGAGAGTGGAGCTATAGACCAAGATAGTGACAAGAATAATTCTACTAATTATGGGAAAATAGCAGTTGCAATAAGCAATATGGAGTCTATGGGAGTAAATATATCACCACCTGACATTAATAGGTCTGGTTATGTGTTTACACCTGACTTTGATACTAAAGAGATATTGTTTGGTTTTAAGGGAATGGCATATATAGGAGATGATGTTGTAGAAGCCATAGTAGAACAACAGCCATACATTTCTTATGAAGACGTAATGGAAAAGCTTAATTTATCTAAAAGAAAGGTGATTTCTTTAATTAAGTCAGGAGCATTTAGAAATGTAGAAGATAAAAGTCGTAAAGAGTTGCTGTATGATTATATAAACAGTCGTATAAAGAAAAAAACCTCTCTATCATTAAGAAATATGAATTTTTTGTTTAATCACAAATTCTTTAACAACACAGAAGTAGCAGAAAGTGCACTGATGTGGAAGTTGAGAAGTATTTTAAGAAGTGGTTTTAAAATTAATTTAGATGGAGAGGAATACTATAAATTAGAGTCAAAAATGGTTGAGTTTTTAAATAATTTAAATCAGTCATTTAATATACAACAAAAAGATAAAAGTTTTTATATTGAGCAAAATGAGTTTGAAGATAAATATGATAAACACGCTGATATATTGAGAAAATTCATTAGTGACAATGAAAAAGAGATTATTAAAAGATACAACAAAATACTATTTGAAGAGGATGCCAGTCACTATTTAGATGGCGGCATAGGAAAATGGGAGATGGATTCAATTTCTTATTATGCAACAGATAATGAGTTGGAATATATCAATTATGACAATTACCCTTTTATAAATAGGTTTGACGATTTAGAAATTAAACCTGTTTCTATGTTATGGAAGAATAAGTACCCAGTATACCACCTATCAACTATAATAGGAACTTGCCTTAGTCGCAATAAGACTAAGCATATGGCAAAAATATTGACTAGAAGTGGTGTTGTAACAGTTAAGTTTCGAGGTGGGGTTTTTGCTTATTATGACAAACAAGTTAAAAAGAATAATAGCATTATTGATAGTAGCTTTTTCAGCAGAGGTAATAAGGTTGTTATAACAGGATATAGAAGTAATGACGACACTTTTAGAGCTAAGACTTATAGTCGCACAAAAATGAAACCAGTGTATTTGGTAGAAAAAGTAACTGACTCTGGTGAATTGGAAATGAGGAGTGAAAAACATGGCTAACTTTTGTAAAAAACTCCTTGACTTTTCATTTCGTTAATGATATAATATATTTAAGAAGTGATAATAATATTAATAGGAGGAGAGTATTTTATGAAATATGCATATGTTTTAAAAATGGACAAAAGTATCATTAGCGGAAAGCCAGTTAATTTTTCTTCAATAGAGTTGATTACAGGAAAAGATAAGAAAATTTTAGACCAATTCTTTAATAGAAATGATAGAAGTATAGACTTGAGTTTTTCTTTAAACTACTTATCATCAAACCAAGAATTTATTATAGATATTGATGAGGAAGATATTAAAATTGAAAAAGTGTCTAATGAGTTCTTGAAGAGTTTTTTAGATTTATATCCAAGAGGTTGAAGTGGAAGTTTTTCTTTAATGGAAAGAATAAAAAATAAAGAAAGGAGATATATGACAATAAACAAAGGTGACAAAGTTATTTTTACAGAAGACACTGCTAAACATTCTACGATGTCTGTATATAGAGTTTTTGCTAGAATGGGAAATCTTATATATATAGAAGGAGATGAAAACCCTTATCACATTGGTTTATTTAGAAAGGTTGGCGAAGATGGCAATCAATAAAATTGCTTTATCAGCTATATATCCTGGAAGCGGAAAAGATACAGTAGCAAGATATTTAAACTTAAAATATGATTATAAGCAATTTAGTTTTGCTAGCAAGATATATGGTATTGCAGAAGAGTTGTTCAATATGAGGGCAAAAAATAGATTTTTACTACAAAGTATAGGTCAAAAAATGAGAGAAATTGACTCACAAGTTTGGATAAAAAATGTAGAGAAACAAATAAGAAACGACCAAGCAAATAGAGTAGTTATATCAGACCTTAGGCAAAAAGACGAATTAGACTGGGCTATTGAAAATGGATTCACTCCAATAAGAGTATTTGTAGATAAAAAGATTGCCATTGAAAGGTTAAAAGCAAGAGATGGTCATTGTGATGAAAGTAGATTTGAGCATGAGTCTGAAAAAGGTGTAGAAAACATCAAAATGAGGACTTTATATAATAATGGAGATATTCAGGAGCTGTTTAAACAAATAGATAAAATGATGAAGAAGGGTGTTCACACTCTTCCGTATTCATAAAGGAGGTAATAAGTATGTTTGATATAGATAACGTATATAAAAGTGCAGATATTGTTAAAGAGAGTGGTCAAAACTTTACTATTAGTGAATGGGAAAAAGTAAGTTTAGTTTTACAAGAGTCAGGAGAAGTAATTGAAGGCATGATTACTAGAATACTTACAAAAAGTATAGAGATTAAAGTAGAAGGCGAAGTAGGGGCTAGAAAATTTAGCTATGCTAATGATATTGCAGATATTAAAAGAATAGGGAGTGTATAACTAATGTCTTATTTGTTTATGTTTTTTGCACGATTAGTTAATGATGTTTTATTTTCACTAGGTAACATACAAACCTACAAAGGTGAAAAAATAAAAGCATCATTAATTCGCACAATAGATATATTTATATTTTTTCTAGTTGTATCTAAAATACCTAAAGATGATTTATTTATAGTAGGTATAGTAGCTATTGCATCTGGCTTTGGAAAGTATTTTTCTTTTGGTGTCGATGAAATAATGACTAAAGACGATACATTTTTAACACTAGTAAAGTATAAAGGAGAGAAAGGAGCCCTACAATTCGCTATTGATGAATTGCGTAGAAAGAATATAACAGTATTTTCTGTTAATGCTCATTACAACAATGAAGGTGGTGAAACACTAATGCTATTTATCCTGAATAAAAATAAGGAAACTAGTAGATTAGTAAAGAAGTTAATGCCAAAGAGTGCAAATATTATTAGCAGTGAGGCTAAAGAATATAGATAGGACTTGACATTTAATAAAAAGTGTGATATAATATAGATTACTGACTAAAAAAAATGAAAGGAGATTTGGTAAATGTTAGAAATTATTAAAAGAGATGGTACAACGCAACAGTTTAAGAAAAGTAAAATTGTAAATGCCATACATGGGGCTTATGATGATACAGATATTGAATTCGACTTACAACTTGCTACACAAATTGCTGAAGAAATTAAAGATGAGGTGCAGTTAGCCTTTGATAGCTTTGGCAATGTCTTATCTATAGAAAATGTACAAGACCTAGTTGAAACTAGACTTATGAAAGAGGGTGAGCCTGAGGTAGCTAAAAAGTACATCTTATATAGGAATAAACATAAAGAAATAAGAGAACATTGGCGACCATATAAAAGTTTTAAATACTTATCTAATGACTTTTTGCGTCAATATGCAGATAAAGAAGACCCTTTTGGAACACAGCTTTCTAAATTTACTTTTTATAGAACTTATAGTAGATTTATAAAAGAAGTGGGACGAAGAGAGACTTGGCTAGAAATGAATGCTAGAATCGTAGATTATATTATAGACTTAGACCCACAAGGACACAAAGAATTGGCAGAAGAGCTGTTTGATTATTTATACAATTTTAAAATGTTTACATCAGGTAGAATTAGATATACTGGCGGGACTAAAGCTATAAAGAAACATTTTCAATCTGCTTTTAATTGTAGTTTTATGATAATTGATACAGTGGAAAAGTTCTCTGAATTATGTCATTTATTAATGTTAGGCTCAGGCATGGGTTTTAGAATATTTAAGGAAGATGTGGAGCAAGTTGAACCTGTTCGACAGGATATAGAATTAATTCACAAGTCTTATGAACCTAAAGAGCCACAAAAAAGACAAGAATTAACTACAACTAACTTAACAGATAACATACTAGAGATTGTAGTTGGAGACAGTAAGGCTGGCTGGTCAAATGCCATTGGAACACTTTTTGACTATTTAACGAATAAGAGAATGAGTTCTAATAGTAAGTTTGTAAAAACTATACTTATCAACTACGATAATGTAAGACCTGAAGGAGAGCTTTTAAAAACGTTCTTAGGAAGAGCCTCTGGTCCACAGCCTCTAAAGAAAGTTATGAAAAACATTAATAGAATTGTAAAAGAATCAGATGGTAGAAAGATGAGTAGAAATAGAGTAAAATTAAAGTCTATAGATATACTAGACATAGCTGGACTTATTGCTGAAGCCATAGTTGT
>JAIPEX010000053.1 GCA_021736945.1 Halanaerobiales bacterium
AATTAATCCCCACATAGGCAGGAAAGTCTTTTTCATCTACAAATATATTATTTTTCACGATTAATGAAATATTTACTGCTGAACTACCAAAAAATTTTATTATTAAGGATATTTATTTGGACTTTCTGGGGATTAACCATATCAACTAATTTATCAAACTAATTCTTCTGCTATCTATCCAATAAGTAAAATGAATTTATCATATATTCATTCATTTAATTATAAAAATTTTTGTCCATTTTGCATAAAATACTATCTACTAAAAAATCAATTAACTCTGGAAAAAATTCCTCTCCGATGTCCTCTTTATGTAATAAAATATAAAATACCGAGTCGATTACTGCTAACAAAAGTTCAATATCAACTTCAGTATTAATTTTTCCTTCTTTTTGCCACTTTTTAAGTTTGGGAGCAAATAATTCATATGCATAATTAAGTTGACTTTTTTTCTTTTGTAAATCTAAAGATCTTCTATATTTTTCGTGTATAATAGGATTAAAGAAGGCTCTTAAAATAGGATCAGACTGCATCATGTTCAAAAATTTATAAACAGCATCTTTAATTATTTCAAGAGGGGGTTTCTCTTCTTCAAATAATTTTAACAACTCTTTCTTAGCTTTATCATGTTTTTTTATATAAACATCTAAAAAAAGCTCTTCTTTGGAATCAAAGTAATTATAAAACGTACCCACACTTATACATGCTTCATCTGTTACATCTTTGACTTTAGTATTTTTATATCCTTTTTCCGAAAATAACTTTGTACCACATTCAATTAGTTCCCATCTAATCTCATCCAAATAAGCTTCACCTCCCTGAAATAATTAACAGTACTCTTATATATATTAATTATAATATAGAAATATCCTTCTTTTAAAAGAAATTTAAATATGAACTTATTATATAAGTAAGATAAGAAGTTAGACCACAAAGTACTGTTCCCCACGCAATATCGACAATTGAAAGTAGAATTGGCCAGTCCTTTAATGTAGATAAATTGGTAAGATCATAAGTAGCGTAAGTAATAAAACCATAAAACATTCCTGCAAATAAGGCATACTGCCAACTTTCAATAGCAAATGCCTTGTTTAATACAAAAAATAATAATCCAACTATAAATAAAATATAGAAAATAAAAGCAGCTCCCATATTAAAGTTATCCTTCATTATAAAGCCGATTTGTTCTCTATAGAAGCCCCGGGCAATTAAACCAAGCCACATAAAGTCAATCCCCATAAATATTACAAAGGTTAAAAGATAAGTCTTTATATAAGTACTCATTTACATCACCAACTTATTTTTTATTTAAAAATTCTTTTATTTTTTCTATACCCTCACTACTATTATCTACTTTTAAAGTTAATTTTTCAATAGGACATAAATCTGTATTATCTTTGTTTTTTATATATTCTACTTTTTGGTTGGCTTCATATGGTATATTAGCATTTTTGAAAACATCTAAAGCTCCATTACTAATTATAGTTCCATAACAAAATTCAACTTCTCCACAATCACAAATCATAGCTACTGCTCTTCCGATAACTTTATCAGCTACAATAGAATTTTTTAATAGCTCTGGGTTTTCATCCAATAAATCCATAATAGAACTTACACTGTCTTCTCTGCTTTTATATTTAATTTCATTATCTTTTACCACTACTAACTTATATTCACTCTTCTTAAGCTTATTAATTGCTAGTTTTTTATCATTCAAACTATTATCCTCCCTATCTTAATTAATTTTTGTTCACATATGAAGTTCGACTACATCCTGATCTTCTAAAGTATGATCCTTTGCTACATGCTGACCATCAAACCGAGCAGAACCCCAAATTCTTGCTTTTTTCAAATTCTGAGCAAAATCTTTATGAACTAATTGAGCAAAATCTAAAACAGAACTTCCTTTATTTAATATAAAGGGGCGATCATAGTCAGGTTCTTCACCAGGAGCTTTACTATATACTCTAATAACATTAAGTTTATTAAATAATTTATATGGTATTTTTTCAAGATTTTTACCTGTTTTATTTGAAATTTTAAGAATTTCTACTTCTGGATAAAGTTCTTTTATTATGTCAAGATTTTGTTCTCCCCCTGATAAATCAGTTTTAGTAGCTATTACCAAAATATCTTCTAAAAGATAAGCTTTTTGATTTTCTGGAATTTTTTCTCTTATTAGTCTTTTTTTCTTCAGAAAATCTATTATTTCTGATAACTGTTCTAAACAATTATTGGCGGAAGAATCAATAACAATTGTTATATAATCTGCATGAAAAATTGCACTTATCATAGGTCCCGGTACATCTTCCGGAACTAAAGGCGGGGTATCAATTACTTGAATTTGAATATCCTCATAAGCTACCATACCAGCTAGAGGAAGAGAAGTAGTAAATGGATACTTTGCTACTTCCACATTAGCATTACTTAAAGAAGCCACTACAGAAGATTTACCAACATTAGGGTATCCTAATAATATTACTTGCCCAGCCCCTTCTTTGTCTATTAAATAAGGATTATAAGTGCTTTTTGATTCACTCTTTTTTTCCTTTTCTTCTTTTAATTTAGAAATTTTTTTCTTTAATTCTGCTTGTAGTTTTTCAGTTCCTTTGTGTTTGGGCATAATTGAG
The DNA here is from genome assembly GCA_021736945.1 of Halanaerobiales bacterium. GTDB lineage: Bacteria > Bacillota > Halanaerobiia > Halanaerobiales > M55B127 > M55B127. The sequence continues at coordinate 2,628 of JAIPEX010000053.1, forward strand.
AGCATATCTTTTAAAGCTATTATCTTTTCTTCTGGTGTCTTTGCATTCCTATATACTTCTTCAGCTTCATAATATTGTGGTGGAAGATTTGCAGGCATCCTATAAACCTCCTATAATATATTAGTTAATCTCTATATAATTAATTAAATAGAGGCTAGGATAATTCCTTTTTATTTAATATCAAATTTAATACACAGTATCGAAATTTGACTCTGATTTTTTATTATACCTCTTCATATACCTTAACACTAGTGGAATGATAATTAATTGTCCAATAATCCCGGGAAGTCCTGCTGTAATTGTTCCATATATATATATAATAGGATTAGCCGGTAACTGAGAAAAACCCAAACCATAAACTAATATTAAAACAACAAGTGATGCACCTAATCGTCCAATTATCATTGTTATTAAAAGCGATAAATAAACATTCATCTTTAGCCTATAGAAAAGATATCCCATTATTAAACCGTATATTCCTAATTCTACAATCATTATTGGTAGTATAGGTATTATTGGTGGCATTCCTGTAAATAAAGAACTTAATAATGGTGTTATAACACCCATTATTAAACCAGCTAAAGGACCTAAATAAGCTGCTCCAATTAAAACTGGCAAATGCATAGGTAAAAAGACTCGGCCTAAACCAGGACCTCCTATCATGTGAAAAATTATTGGTAATACTATACCTAACGCTATAAAAAATGAAGTATAAACAATTTTTTTAATATCCATTTTTTAAATATCCCCCTTTAAAATATAAAAAACGAAGGCCCTGTCATGATAGACAGTAAAAGACCTTCGTGATCTACAATAATCATATTTTCTTTTAAATTTTAGTTATTGATATATGTTTTAATTTTTTCTATTGCTTTATCAATTAATTCATTTAATGATTTATCCCCTAATCCTACCATATCTACATGAGGTTGTTTCATTCCAATAATAACTTTCTTCGCCTCACAATTTGAAATGGCTTCGGCCATCGCAATTGTAATTTCGCCTTTTAAGGAGTTTGGAATAATTAAACCCATGGGACCTACAATAATATCCACCTTTTTTACATTAATCTTGATAGCATTTTCTCCGGTAGCTCCTGTATCAGCTCCGTTTTCCAACATTTTAGTAGTAGCCACAGCATTCGTGCCGAGGGCTATTAACTCTACTTCATTATCTATTCTTTTATTCAATTTATTTATTATCTGAGAGCCTAACCCGCCTCCCAATCCATCTATAATTGCTATTTTCAAAAATATCACCTTACTATTCTATATGTTATTAGCTATAATATCAAATTGCGGTATCTGTTGCAAGACTTTACCATGAAATAATATAATAAATTATTTAAAATTTGATCTTTTAAGTATAAATATATAAATAAATTTATAATTATGATGGACAAATCACCTTAAAAATTATAAAATAATTAAAAGATATTATCTTAGGTGGTGTAAAAATATGATTAAAATTGGTCTTTTGGGCTTAGGAACAGTAGGTTCAGGAGTTTATAAAATAATTAAAGAAAATAATATAAGTATTGAGAAAAAAATAGGAACAAAAATTAAAATAGAAAAAATCTTAGTGAAAGATATTAATAAATTTAGAAAAATTAATCTCAATGAACAACTATTGACAACTGATCCTGATGATATAATTAAAAATCCTGAAATTAATTTAATAGTTGAACTCATAGGTGGTGAAGATCCTGCTTATAAATATGTAATTGAAGCACTTGAAAACCAAAAAAGTGTTATTACTGCTAATAAATTACTGATTGCTAAATATGGTAATGAAATTTTATCAAAAGCCAAAGAAAATGATGTTAAAATCAGTTTTGAAGGTAGTGTTGCAGGTGGAATCCCGATTATTAGACCTTTAAAAGAATCTTTAGCAGCAGGTAATATTAATAATATATATGGTATTTTAAATGGTACAACTAATTATATTCTTAGTAAAATGACAAAGGATAATAAAGAATTTGAAGAAGCCCTTAAAGAAGCTCAAGAATTAGGATATGCAGAAGAAAATCCATATTCTGATATTAGTGGTCAGGATGCTGCATATAAAATAGCAATCCTTTCTTCTATTAATTTTGAATCCTCTGTAAATGTTAATTCTGTTTATACCGAGGGAATAAATAATATTACCTTAAAAGATATAAAAGTAGCTGATGAATTGGGGTATGTAATAAAACTTTTAGCCATTAGCAAAAGAAATAATAGAGGCATAGATATTAGAGTTCATCCTGCTTTTATTTCTAAAAGCCATCCTCTTGCACTTGTAAATGGAGTATACAATGCCGTTTATTTACACGGGGAAATAATAGGCGATATTATGTCCTATGGCAAAGGAGCAGGTCAAATGCCTACAGCTAGCTCTGTGGTCGCTGATATTATTCAAACCGGAAAGGATATCTCCTATAAAAGAAAAAATGTTCCGGAAAACACCACTTCTTTAAACCATAATATTATAAATATTGAGGAAATTAGTAATTTATTCTATCTTCGCATTCTAGTTAATGATAAGCCAGGAGTAATGTCTGAAGTTACAGAAATCTTAGGCAACAATCAAGTAAGTCTAGCTTCAGTTCTACAAAAACACAGACTAAACCCTGTGGTACCATTAGATTTAATAACCCATCCCGTAAAAGAAAAATATTTAAATAAGTCACTTAAACAACTTAAAAATTTAGAAAATGTCAAATCAATAGAAAGTATAATAAGAGTTATTGAAGATTTAAATTAATTTAATTTTATGAATGCATATAGACTCACAGTAAAAACCTGTGAGTCTATTTGGAATTATTGATTAATAATTTTTACTAACTCTATTCCACTATTATTAGAGTCAATATTTTTACTATATAACTTATCCTTTTTGTTATTCCAATGTTCATGAACTCCTAGGCTAGTTAAACCATCTCCATCTTTTTCTGGGTCATAACTTATTCCAGAAGGTGGATTATCAGCTTGAGCACCTTCATGTAAGTAGTTGTCAGAATAAGGTAATAATTTGGTTTCTGCTTTTAAAAAGTCCAATGCCACTGAATCTATAGCTATTGGGTCCTGTGAAAGGAATAGGCTTGAAGACCAATTATTTTCAAAAGGGGACATTCCCCATCTATGAGGTTCTACAGACTGTTGGTTCATTCCTCCGTATAAACCATCAATTATATAAAGTAAAGTCTTTTGACCTAAACTTTTATGTCCTATTAAATTTACCAGAGGATTTGGAGAGCCCATTTCTCTCTTATTTGCATTTATCCCATTATGCAAGTGCATCGGAGTCCAACTATTATATTTACCACTATAAATAGAGCCAAAATGATTTTTAGCCGTGAAAGTAACTCCCGCCAGGCTATGCTTTTTAAAATTAGCTATATTAATAAGATAATCTGCTTCAGTCACAGTTTTAGGTATTTTATCCGTCTTATTATATTCTATTCCTTGATAATATATTGCAGAATCTTGGTCAACTTCTACTTTTTTTCTACCCTTTCCTCCTTTATTGTCCACAAACTTAACTTCAGGATACTTATTATGGACATAATTATAAATAACATCACCTAAGGGTCGGGAAGCATCATATAAAACAATTTTTTCAGGGGAAACTTCCGTATTTTCAATTAAATTTTCTACTAAAGCAAGAACCACCTGAGGTGATATATTAATTTCATTGCTTTTTTCACTATATCGACTGTGAGTATTTAAGTTTAATTTTACTACTATAATCTCCCCTTTTGAATATTCATTATTTATCTCTCTAATGTTTTTATTATAACTCATAAAAAGTTTATCCCAAGCTTTTTCTATGTTCTCAGCTCCAGAAAGTTGAATTAATGAATTTTCAACCATACCTTTTACCTCTTTGTAATCAGTATACTCATCATTCCACCAGTAATTACTTGTTCCATCCCAACTCGTGGCATCAGTATTATAATTCCAAACTACTCTACCAGGCTTTATACCTTTAGGAACACCTAACGGTTTTTTATTATTAGCACCAATCGGTTCAAAGTTATTCATGGAAACAAAAAATCCGGATGCTATAATTAGAATCACTAAAAAACTAAAAATCAATATGGAATTATTTTCCTTAATATTTTTAATAATAGAATGTATAGAAAATGACATACTGAATATTCCTATTACCCAGGCTATAAATCCCATAGCCAGGGGAAAAGCAGCACGTTGACAGGGATATCTTATTCTGCTAGGTTTTGGAATCACTCTAATAACAAACCATAAAAACGCTATAAAGGCTATAATAGGCATCCACCATTTATTCCATTTTTTTGATTCTGTATAATATCCTTTTTTCTTATTCTTTTCAATCCAATTACCTATTTCTTTAATAAATCCCATTTCCTTTCCCTCCTTCCTATTTACTTAGAAAATAATAAATGGCACTTTATCTCTTCAATAAAGTACCATCTAAAATTAATCATTTGCAATATTCACTTTTTCAATTTCATAACTCATAAGGTCTATTAACAATAACTTATTATTTAAAAATTCTTCTTTCTTTAAATAAGCCTTTAGGCCTTCAATCACTTGCAAGGATGCAACAGTTGAAACTACCGGTGAAAAAACTGAAGGAGTATTTTCTCTATCTTCTACTCCTTTAAAAATGTCTTTTAATCTAAGGGTTTCTCCGGGAACTATCACCACCACTTGTCCATACCAACTACTAGTTCCTCCATGAACAAAGGGGATCCCTTTCTCTATAGCTAAATCCTCTAATATGTATCTTGACTCAAAATTATCTAAACCATCAAAAACAAGCTGAACATCATCTGGAATTTTTAAGTCAGAATTTATCTTTTCCTTAGAAGTTATTAATTCTGTATCTAAATTAAAATTTTGAAGATATTTTTTGGCTATATTCACTTTATAATCGCCTATATGTTTACGCCCGTAAAAAACCTGTCTATTTAAATTGGATTCTTCTATTTTATCATAATCATAAAGATATATTTTATTTACACCAATTCTCTGAAGCTGTTGGGCTTGATGAGTTCCTAGACCGCCTACCCCTCCAATCATAACATTTAAATTACTTATTCTTTTATTTTCTTTTTTTGTAAAAAGTTCTTTTTGTCTTTTTAAATATTCCTTCATTTTATTAACCACCTGCCGAGGGAGGAAATAATGTGATTTGATCTCCGTTTTTAATTTTAGTGTTTAAATTATCTAAGTGTAAAATATTTTTTCCATTAAGTAAAATAATGGAGCCGGGTTTGATTTCCCCGGACTCCAATAGTTTTTCACTGAAATAATTATCAAATTCATTATCAAGCCTATTAATTAATTGCTTCAAGGTTATAGGACCATCAATCTCATATTTAACCCCTGAAGTTTTAAGATTTAATCTAAAAAGTGAATAAAATTTAACTTCAATCGCCATAATTATTACAGTCCTAACTCATTTATTTTTTCATTACTTATATAGCCTTCTTCAGTCCAGCCCCTTATTTCATAATATTCAGGTAAAATTTCTTTGAATCTAGACAATTCTCCTTTTTGAGGACCATCGGGAATCGGCTCTTCAGTGAACCTAGGAGGAAGAGTATCTTCATCAGGTGTAATTCCAGCTTCTAAATTAAATTTCCTCTCAAGATTATATATCCTTTCCCCTGCTTTTAATAACTCATCTGAAGTTAAGTTAAATCCTGTACTCGAATTAACTATTTCTCGATAATCATCTAATCCTAAAGCAAAGGAAGTAAACAAACACATGCCAATAGAATCTATTAAAGCAGTTAAATCTTGAAATGTTTTTACCCATTCTGGTTTACCTTTTAATTCTTGGGGATCTAATTTTTCTGGTGCACCTAAGATTTCAGGTGAAATCATGTAACCTCTTACGTGACAGCCGCCACGATTTGATGTAACATATTGTAATCCATGCCCTTGAACTCCTCTAGGATCATAGGCTGGTAGCTCCTGTTTTTTAACAGACATTGAAAGTTCAGGATGTCCTTTTTCTTCAGCCAATCTATAAGAACCCATTGCTAATTTATCGCCGAAACCTTCTCTATATCCCATCTGTTTTGTATAATAGATTATTGCTTCTGAAGATCCAAATTTCAATTTCGGACCATTTTCTAGTTCTTTCTCATCAATATATCCTTTTTCGTAAAGCTCCATCGCACTTGCTATTGTTGTACCAGCACTTATGGTATCAAGTCCAAGATCATTACATAAAAAGTTTGCTTCGGTAATTGCATTAAGGTCATCTACTCCACAGTCTGCACCGAATGCCCAGCCAGTTTCATATTCAGGACCTTCTCCTTCTTTACCGCTAGGTAATTTAACTTCTCTACCACAACGAATTGGACAACCATAACAACCTTTATTAGATTGTAAATAACCTTTTTCAACTAACGCTTCTCCTGAAATCTCCTCAGTATTATCGAAAGTAGCTAATTGAAAATTATTAGTCGGATATAAACCATTTGAATTTATAATATTATCTAATACTTTAGTTCCTAAAGAAGGCAATCCTTCTCCAGTAACGCCATGTTCTTTAAGAATTTGAGTTTGCTTTTTCACTACTTCCATTGCATCTTGTTTATTATATTCAACTTGGTTTCCTACTGCTTTGACAATAACAGCTTTTAAATTTTTTGAACCCATCACAGCTCCCACACCTGTTCTTCCAGCAGCCCTATGTTTTTCATTCATAATGGAAGCAAAAAGAACTTCATTTTCACCAGCAGGACCAATACAACTTACTTTTGCTCCCTCATCTCCAAATTCCTCTATTAATTTATCGGTAGTATCACTAACCTTTTTACCCCAAACTTGACTAGCATCCTTTAATTCAATGTCATCTCCTTTTATTGATAAATAAACAGGTTTATCAGATTTTCCTTCAAATATTATCATATCATTACCACTAAATCTCATCTCAGCTCCAAAAAAACCACCTGAATTACTACTTGCTATTGTTCCTGTTAGCGGTCCTTTTGTCACTACCATGTAACGTCCTCCGGTCGAAGCAGCTGTTCCAGTTAACAAACCAGTAGCATAAATCAGCTTATTTTCCGGACTTAGGGGATCAATTTCTGGATCTATTTCATCATATAAAATTTTAGAAGCTAATCCACGACCACCTAAGTATTTTTGTACCTTTTCTCCTTTAATTTTCTCTCTTGTTATTTTCTGATTACTAAGGTTTACTCTCACTACAGAAAAATCTTGTATTTTTCCCATAAATAATGATACCTCCTTTAAAATTTTCTTCTTTCCAAACACGGGAGGCTAAAGTATTTCTACTTTAACCCAATGGTCAAATCACCATAAACTTTTGGAAGTTTTTAGGTTTAGAGACTCGAAGGTATATTATAATAATTAGAGAGAAATATTTTAAGTCCTGCTTTATTGTATTATATTTATTAAATATTATTATATTTATTTATGGGCATTGAATAACACCTTTTGCCCATAAGCAATCACCACAAACAGGAAAAGTATTACCATGACAATCTTCTTCATTGGTTTCTGACATGTCACACCCAGAACACTGAGTACATTCTGAAAATGGAAATTCAATTACTTTCTTTCTAAAACTTTTAAATTCATTACTATTCCATATTTTTTGAATTGAATTTTTACTGATATTTCCCAATGAATAATTTTTTATATGTTTTTTTCTTTCTCTAATATAACAATCATAGCTATGCATTAGAGGAACACAAGGACTAATATCACCATCTTTGTTAACTGCAATACTACCTTCTTGTACAAATTTACAGTAACCTCCATGTGGATCAAATGGTACCTGATTAGTACTAACAGAACTAGTATTACCCATGATTTTTGATAAACCATTTATTGTTTCCTTAGTAAGATCAGTAGGTGGCAAATAAACTTCTGGTCTTAAATCAGTTCTTTCTTTAGGTTGTGATCTACTTATACTATATGAATAAAGTATCTCATCTGTCATAGCTTCTATATATGGTAATAAATTAGTTAAGAAAATAAATGAAGCACCAAGATCATAAGCTAAATTTCTTAAATCTTTTAATTCATCAATATTAGATTTCATTATTACATATTCGATTCCGATCTCTGCATTGGGATTTATTTTATTTTTATATTTTTTAAATTTTTTAACATTATTTATTATTTGCTTCAAGTCAGCTCCTGATCTAATATCCGACATGGTTTCAGGAGAAGTCCCATCTATAGATACCACTAAACTATCTAATCCGGCTTCTAATAATTTTTGTGACATTTTTTCATCCAATAGTAAACCATTTGTTATAATTTGTGTTTTCACGGGTAGTTTATTAGCTATATCTATCATTTCAATAATATTAGGATGAAACAGAGGTTCACCAATCCCCCAGAAACTAATCCGCTGTAATTTATTAAAATCTTTTAAATCTTCAATCATTTTTTTGTATAAAGAAATTTCCATATGACCAAGTTCTTCATCCCAAGAATGCCTAACACAAGTTTTACAATTAAGATTGCAATCTGTAGTAGGCTCAACATACACTTTTGTTAATAAAGGATCGGCTCTTTTAATTATTATAGATGAATTATCAGATTTTAATTTTAATTCAGTATCGGGATTTAATTCTAATTGATTTTTTATAGTCTCTGGTATCTGCAAATTACCCTCTTCATCAATTTTTACTTCAAATTCTTGATTGATTTTTTCATTTATTCCATTGGTTCTCCAAAATTGTGGATTATTGACAGATAAATTCATATTAATCTACCTCGCTATCTTTTATTTTTAAAAAATTACAATTAAAATCTTACTATTTATTATTTATTAAGGTATTAATTTAAAAATCCTGTTTTTAGACAAAAAAAAGACACCCATAGATAATATGAGTGCCTTAATAGTAAGTTTGCTTTATGCTGTTTGAAATTGTTTTGAATAAAATTCTTTGTAATGGGCATTATTTTCTATTAACTCTTCATGTTTGCCTTTTTCCATTAATTCTCCCTGTTGTATGAATAATATTTTATCGGCATTAATTATAGTGGACAATCTATGAGCAATAATGAATGTTGTTCTATTTTGAGTAACCTCGTCCACTGCTTCCTGAATTAGTTCTTCAGTTTCTAAGTCAACCGAAGAAGTAGCTTCATCTAATATTAAGATTCTGGGGTCTTTTAAAAACGCCCTTGCAATAGAAATCCTCTGACGTTGCCCACCAGATAATTTAACTCCTCTTTGACCAACCTGGGTATCATACCCATCAGATAATTCTTCTACTATAAATTGATGAGCGTTTGCCTGTTTAGCAGCTTTTATGATTTCTTCTTCAGAAGCATTAGGTTTACCATAAGCTATATTTTCAGATACAGTAGTAGAAAATAAGAAGTCTTCCTGCATAACCATTCCCATTGAGTTACGTAATTCTTCTATATTATATTCTTGTAAATCTGTTCCATCTATAGTTATTTTACCTTTATCTATTTCATATAATCTAAGCAATAATCTTACAATAGTAGTTTTACCGGAACCACTGGGTCCAACTAACGCTATTGTTTGATTTTCGTCAGCTTCCAAACTAATACCTTTTAACACTTCTTCCTCATCATATGAAAAATAAACATCATCGAATTTAACTTTTCCTTTTAAATCCGCAGCAGGCAATTCTCCCGGCCTACTTTTAATATCAGGAGTTATTTCTATATGATTAAAAAATCTTTCAATACTGGCAAAAAATCTACTTATTCCCTCTGCCATATGAACCATTCTTAATAAAGGTTCTCTAAATCTTTCTAAATATCCATAAAATGCTACAATAGTACCTACAGTAATAGCGCCAATCGATGTTAGATAACCTCCATAGCTTAAAATAGCCAAAATGCCAAATACATTTAATAATCTTGAACCTGGAATTAAAATACTTATATATTTAATTGCCATCATTCTGGCTTCTGCATGTTCATTATTTTTTTGTGCAAATCTATCCATTTCATACTCTTCGTTATTAAAAGCTTTTATCACCTTAATGCCAGCCAAATTATCTTCTAATTTATCGTTCATAGAAGCTTTATTTTCTCGTGTTCTACGAAATGCCTTATGCATTTTCTTCATTAAAAAATATCCAAAAATCAATAGTATTGGTGTAAAAATCAAACTCACTATTGCTAATTTTACACTCATAGAAAATAATATAATTACTGTACCTACAATTAACACAAATGAAGATATTATAGCCTCTGGACCATGATGTACAAACTCTTGTAGACGATTTAAGTCATCAATTATCCTAGACATTAGTTCACCAGTCTTTTTATTATCATGAAATGACATTGATAAATTCTGATAATGGTTATATAAATCATTTCTCATATCTCTAGTTATATATTGTGCATACTTATGACCATAATATACTCTTATATACCTTATAATATTAGTACTCAAATAAACTCCTAAAGCCCAAAAAACTAGAATTAAAATATTCCTGAATTCCCCACTAGGTATTGCCTCATCAATTATACTTCTAATAATTAATGGAGGTACTAATGCTAATAGGGCACCCAAAAAATGCAGAAATTGCACGGAAAAATATCTATATTTTCTATCTTTTACATAATAATTATAAAACTTTTTCAGTAAGTTCAGATAACTATAATCTTCACTATCATAATTGTTTTCATTGTTTCCATGTTGCATAACTCTCCCCTCCTTTGCAAAATCACCTCACCACTAGTTTAAAGAAAATAAGGGTAATTGTCAAATATATAATCTTTCTTAAAAATTTCTAAATATTTCAAAATTAAATTCAAACCATATTTACTTCACTTACATTGATAAAATCTTTCCCTGGAGTAGATATAAAAAAGAAAATATTGAACAATAAAAATATTATAGATCCAATTAAAAAAATAATACTGATTGGAACTAATTCCAATAAATAACCAGATAATAGTAAAGTAATTGGAACAACTATTTTAATAATACTTAATTTAACACTTATTACTCTTCCTAATAATTTCTCAGGGACTATATTCTGTAATAAAACACTTGCAGGAATATCCACTAATGATACAATGATACCAGAAATAATCATTAATAAAGTATAGTAAAATAATATAAAATTCTGAGAAGGTGAATCCGAAATAACTACAATTGGTAAAGCGAATCCTAATACAATCAAACTACTATAAAAGCCTATTTTTTTAAGTAATATACTGTATTCAGTACAATTTAAAATCTTTTTTATAGATAAAGCACCTAAAATCATTCCAATTGGTAAACCGCTTTGAACTATACCATATATAAAAGAATCTACTTTCCAGACAGAATTTAATAAATATGGAAGTGGCACAATTATTGTGAAATTAAAAAAGAAATTTAAACCTATAAATATATAAACTAATCCTCTTAAATGTGACCGATTGAAAATATAATCATATCCTTCTTTCATTTTAGACCAAACATTTGAATATATAAATTTATTTACAACTAAGCTTTGGTCATCGGGTTTTTTATTATAATCATAATCAATAAAATACTCTATTAAAGCTGCAAAAAGAAATGAAATAGCGTTTATTAAAATAAATATCTTAGTATCCACTACTACATATATTAGCCCACCAATTACTGGACCTATTAAATGAGAAATAGATTCTATTATCCTTGCTAATGAGTTGATTTTAACCAAGCTTTCCTTTTTGACCAAATTAGGCTTTGCTGATTCGATCCCTATATTAAAAAATACTGATAAAACAGTCATTAGAAACGTACTTATATATACAAGAAAAGTACTTAATCCAATTTTCTGAGCCAATAAATATATCACCAAAAGAAACACTCCATTCAGAAGATCAGAGCCAACTACAACTTTCTTTTTATTCATTTTGTCAGCCATTACACCAGCAAATGGGTTGATAAATACTATTGGAAGAGTATATAATACTATATTGGTAGCAAAGGTAAGCCCAGAACCTGTTGTTTTTAATAAATATAGTCCGACTACAAAAGTATATATAGCAGTTCCAAATAAAGAAATTGATTTACCAGAAAGGAATAAGATTAAATTCTTGTTTTCTAAGTTTTTATCGTTATTTAATATTTTTTAGATTGCAAGGTTTAATGCACGGTTTTTTTGGTTTTGAACTTGGATAAGCCCGAATTAGACTAGATAACCCCTCTAGCATGTTGAAATAACTGCCGTGATGTCTTGAAATCAAACATTTTCCTGGGATAAGTA
>JAIPEX010000054.1 GCA_021736945.1 Halanaerobiales bacterium
ATTTTTCAATCACCAAAATTTTTCAGTAACTTTACCTTATTGTTATATTTAAAGAAAAACAATGTTCTTTGCAAGGTTAAATGTACGGTTTTTATGAATTTGTCATTTTTTCCCACTTTATGCGTTTAATTATATCACATACATTAAAGAAAAACAATAGCATTCCTCCTTTAAAATAAGAATTTTGTATAATTATATATTATTTTTAAGTAATTTGTATATATTTTTCTATTATTATCGTATATTACCAAAAAAATTAGGAAATCATTAAACTATATATTCGATTTACTCACAAGAGGTTAAAAAATTTGGCTTAATTTACAGGTTTTTGTAATAAATTGCCTTTAATTAATTATATAATACAGATATAATCATTATATATATCAGCAAATATATGGTATAATAGCAACTATTATAAATATGTTTTCTTCTAATACCAATATCCAGCTAACATTAATGATACATTCGTTAACCTAAATATAAAATAAAACGAATAAAAAATAGTCCGGCTTATCCAACTTTTGATTTTATCCCATATTTATCCCATATATGAAGTTTTATAATCTTAATGTTGTATTTATATACCGTTGTACCTGTATTTCCCCTATTCTTTATCATTACAAACACTTTTAAAATGAAAAAAATTTGCTTATACTGTAGATTCTACTTTTTTCAATTTAGGTCACCCCTTGATAGATACAGTATATTACATAATATGTGACAATAGTACCTATCAAAGGGATGACATAAACATGTAGCTCCCCCATTATTTTCAATTTGTTTACTAAATCCTTGACAACTTAGAGTCTCATTTTAAAAAAAGGATATTTAAAATCTCTCTTCCACCAAATAAATGCTCCTACCTTTAAGAACAAGATATTGTAGGTTCCTTGGTTCGTTAAAGACGATCCGTCCCCTTCCAAGGGTAATTAATGCATCATATTCTTTCTGCTTTTCTCCATCAATAATGACAATACTTCTATTACCTTCTTCCGCCCCATAGGCCAGATTTCTACTGTCCGGGCTGAAGACAAGAGTATTCTCTGTAATGCCATCAAAACCTTTTTGCTTCTCTCCATCAACCACCACAAACCATTCATCACCCTCCTGGGCCCCATAAGCCAGTCTTTCACCATCCGGACTGAAGATGGGAGTGCCGTTCAGGATTCCCTCGAATCTCTTCTGTTCCTCCCCCTCAATAACAACCAGCTGCTGATTTCCGTCCAATGCTGCATAAGTCATTCTCCTGCCGTCCGGGCTAAAAAGAGGGGTACTGACGGCATCATAATGATTATGTTCCTCCCCATCATCAACAACAAACTGTTTATTGTCTTGCTCCGCCAGATAAGCCACTCTTTCACTGTCTGGACTGAAAATAGGAATACCAGTTCTATCGTAACCTTTCTGTTCCTTTCCATCAACCACCACAAACCAATCATTGCCCTCCATTGCTCCATAGGCAACACTTTCGCTGTCCGGGCTGAAGACGGGGGGAGTGGTGGCATCGTAATCTTTTTGCTCTTCTCCGTCTACAACTACTAAACTCTGTTCTCCGTTCCGGGCAGCATAAGCCAGCCGGCTGCTATCAGGACTGAAGGTCAGATTAGTAATACCATCATGCTCTTTTTGCTCCTCTCCATCAACTACTACAACCCACCTGTCACCATCAACAGCTCCATAAGCCACACTTTTGCTGTCCGGGCTGAAAACAGGTGAATTTGCAGTGATGGCATCATAGAGCTTCTGTTTTTCTCCATCGACAACAATATACCATTTATCACCTTCCCGGGCTCCATAAGCAAACCTTTCACCGTTCGAACTGAACTTAATAGAAAGGTCTCCCAATAGACCGTCACATCGTTCCTGTTCTTCTCCATCAATAACTACAACCCATTCATCACCCTCTTGAGCCCCGTAGGCAAATCGTTCGCTCCCTGGACTAAAGAGTGGAGTACCGGCCAGGATGTTATCGTATGGCTGACCTTCTTCCCCGTCAACAACTACAACTGCCTTATTATCTTTTCTCGCAACATAGGCTACCCTTTCACTATCAGGACTGAAGATTGGGAAGTCTACCATGATGCTGTCATACTCTTTCTGTTTATCACCATCAATAATCACAGACCATCTGCCATCTTCTTTTATCACATAAGCCACTCTTCTGTTGTCTGGACTCACGATAAGTGTTTTCTTTACCCATGACGGATCAATATCGGTAACGAATGTTTCGGAGATCTCTCTTTCTAGTTGGCCGCTGCTAAAATCTTCAGGGACATCTGACAACGCTTCAGCCAGCTCCGTGTTCAGAAACCCTGACCCAGCAAAGAATCCAATACATAGGGTGATTGTCAGCAGGAAAACCATCAATCCCATTATCCATTTCATGAAGTTCCCTCCTTTAAATGTTTTGTATTGTCAAAAATTTTAGGATTAAGTAAAGCTGCTACAGGCACAAATATATCCACATCCTTTATCATTTGCCCGCCGTCAGCACCATGTAATGTCAAAAAAATACTTTCTAAACCATTTCTATCAATGTTATATTCGTCCATTACTTCTTTTATTTCAGACTCTGATTCACATAAATCAAAAAGTTCCTTTTCACCTTTTCTTTGGCATTTTGTGGAATTTTCACTTTACCAAGTTTTCTTGATAGTCTCTTTATATCTTTTATGTTTCTTACATTTAGGACATTTGTCCTCCCATAGGAACAAGATTTCTTAGGTTTTAAATTAGTATCCAACCGGTCCAACCCCCTAATATTGGAGAAAAACTTTGATTAGCTCATTCGTTCGCAGTAATTCAAATAATCAAGCAACAAATAATGTCAGGTTCACTTCATTATTATTAATTTTCTCATAATATTCAGCCGATGGAATATCACCTATACTGCCATGCCTATACCTATTGTTATAGTAATTCATGTACTCTGAAACTGTCTTATAAACTTCCAGGTAACTCTTAATTTTCATATCTCTCATAGCAGTCTTTTTCCAGCAGAGAATGGAAACACCCAATATGAGCATTCATATTGGGTGTTTTAACCGGTATTCTCTGATGTTCTATTCCTAGCTTATTGCAGGTTTTCTGAAACTTTTTAGCAATAAACTGTGGACCATTATCAGTTCTAATAACAGGGAGAGTTTTCTTTTGGCCACCGCTCTTTTTAAAACCCGGCAGGCATCTTTTGCCTTGCAGCTTAAACCGAGGTGATAGCTTATAATGTTCTTATCATAAACATCAATTAAGGACAACTAGAAAAAGAATTTATCTGTTCCTGTTATGTAACCATATTTAAGATCCATCTCCCAGAGTTGATTGGACCCATCTATTTCTTTTCGTCTGGCCAATTTTCTCGGACGGTGCTTTTTAATTTTACGCTGTGGTTTAAGAATATCAAGTTCTTTCCATAATCTATATACTTTCTTTTTGTTGATTTTAAGGCAATAATCGTCTTTTAAGCATGCTGTTAGTTTACGATGTAGGGATAACCATCTCCTGCAACTAATTTTAAAAGCCATTCTTTAATTTGTTGATCTGGTATTTTATGGCCATCAAAATGATAGGAATAACCCGGGATAGGCCTGCCGTTCGGATTATTGGATTTATTGTTGTTTCCTCTGTCATTATTCATACGGTCATAATAAGTGGACTGATTTAAACCGACAAGATCCAGCACCTGAGAGATTTTATATCCTTTATTTATCCACTTATTAGCTATTTTGACCCTATCGGTTATGAGGGTCTGCTTCATCCCTCAAATCCTCCAGAATAGAGATTTTGAGCTCTTTTTCGGCAAGTAATTTCTTTAACTGGTGGTTTTTTCCCGGCTTACTTTTTCCAGACGGTTTTTTGCTTCTTCAAGCTGTATTTTAGTGTTTTTAGGTAGAGATTCAATGGAACCATTTTTCTTGGCTTTCCTTAACCAGGTATATACTGTATTATTTGGAATATCATGCCTTCGGGCTACCAGAGCAGCGTTATCAATTCCAAGACATTCTTTAATAACCTGTTGTTTCAGTTCATCAGAATACTTAGATTTTGGCATTAGATTTAGCCCCCCATTTAGGTTGAGATTTTAGATCTCCCCCAGGGGAGATGCTTTAAAGTAATTATAACACTTACAAAGATATTCTCCAAACCTGTTAAGGGCTATATAGTTTGCATAGTTTTTCATCTTTTTCATTTCTTTAACCCTCGTTTTTCGGGATCAGCAATTTCTTTTTGTTTTACTATTCAACTGAGTTAAATATCTCACTTATAGATTTTCTTAAGGGGATTAACCATTTTTTTCTGTCTTTCATATACTCCTTCTTAGACTGCCATAGATGTTTTCTTCCTGTTCTGGATATCATGGTAATTTCACCATTTTCAGTTTTTAGCTTAGCCCCACCACACCGGAAGCCATGAAGGATATAATAAGCTTTTTTATCAATTTTTTCAGCTGTTTTTAAAACTTTCTGCCATAATTGAGAGTCCTCCTTCAGATCTGGCCGGGGGTCATATTTGTATTCAGTCTGTAATCTTTTTATATAATCCTCAAATGATTCCTCATCTTTTCTTTCTAATTTCTCTTCTTTATCAGATTCATTTTCTTCATTTTTAACTTTATTTTCCTCAAAGAATGAAGGGATCTTATTTTTCATAACTTCTTTTTTCTTTTCTTCCCAGTTATTATTATTCATAATATCCCTTCTTTTTTTATTTATTAATTATCCTCCTTTTGTCCCTCAACCCAGCCAATCATATCAATTATTTTTATTTTAGGATAATGACGTTTCATTTTATTGGAGTTATGAAAATTTAGTGTAGGAATTTTAATAGAATCTATTTCAGTTTTATTGCTTTCATAGAAGCTTTTAAGTTTTTTAAAGGTTTTTCTTAGAATTTATTACTTCAATAGAAACACTTACTTTCTTCTCTTTCTCAATTATATTTTTATCTATATATACTTTAGCCTTAATACCCTTTTTTTTTAAATCCTCTAATACCAAAAGCTTTGCGGTTATATTTATCTATAGCATTTAGCTTCATTAAAAGATTTTGCTTTATTTACTGATAGTAAAATATGATTATTTATATGGTGGAAGACATTATTTAAATTATTCTCCTCTTTTATAGCTCTTACAAAAGACTTTTCTGAAAAAAAATAACTGTTTTCGGGAGAAATATCAAATTTAATCTCACTTTTACGAATTACAGGTGGAGAGGCGAGAACTAAACTACTAAAAACCAAAATTAGAATTACTAAATTAATCATTAAAATTAATCTTTTCTTCATTTTATCTTCTCCCTTCCTAATATGTTATTTTTTCTTCACTTCAGCCATACCTTTGACTTCCATACTTGTATTAGAATCTTGTGTCACATAATACATATTTAGGTCAGCTGTATAACTTTCATTTTCTGAGACATCAATAGCTGAACTGGCTTCTCCAAAATAATCCCCAGCATCAATTGTCTGGTTTTCATTCACATCTCTCCAACCCACTATATATACTTCTTCAGCCACAATTGATTTAAGGTGTAAGTACCATCATCATTAACCTTTATCATTTCGCTTTTGATATATACGGCCCCATTTTTAATGTTTGCAGCAAACACATAAGGGTTTTTTAATTCTTTATTAAGCAAAGCTCCATAGGCGTCCACTAAACCATGACCGGATTTCTCATCTTTCCCTTCAGAACGTAGATCTACTGCGGTTGAAGTCATTCTATCCTTAATATTATAAACCCCGCTAACCCCGTCTGCAATTAATAAAGCAGCTATCCCACTGGCATAAGGAGTTGCCATGGAAGAACCTTTTATACCTTTATAATCAGAGACAGGGTCTCCTGAATTATAATAACCCCAGGTACTGTATATACTAGTTGGTACATCTGGATCATTATAGGTCCCTCCTGGAGCTACTAAATCCAAATTAGGACCGTAATTAGAATAACTAGTAACTTGATTATTAATATTGGTAGCCCCTACAGCTACTGTGGAATCATATTGAGCTGGGTACTCAACAGGAGTAGTTCCCGCATTACCAGAGGCAGCAAAAGTAATTACTCCGTGCTGATTGGCATAATTCAGAGCCTCCGTTTCTAAACTACTGGAAGATTGAGTACCATCACGGCCCAGACTTAAATTAATAACGTCTGTTCCCTGGTCTATCGCATAGTATATTCCTTCAGCTATATCCCAATTAGTTCCAGTTTCATCTGCTCCTAATACTCTGACTGGCAATATATCAACCTTCCAGTTAACACCTGCTACCCCCTCAGAGTTGTCTGTCACTGCTCCAATAATACCTGAGACATGAGTGCCATGACTCCCATCTTCATTTTCATCAGTAGGGTCATAGTTAGTTGCATTATAATCTTCTACAGGGTTTTCATTGGACCCCCCAACAAAATCAGCCCCCTGCAATAAATTATTTGCAAGATCAGGATGTGAGGGTATTACCCCGGAATCTACTACTGCCACCGTAACGGAACTATTACCTTTTTGAATATCCCAGGCTGCCTCCAAATTTGTGGTTATGTGTCCCCATTGGTCTCTATAATCAGGATCATTAGGTTGGGCTAGGGTATGGTATATATAATTGGGCTCCGACCACTTTACTTCTTCTTTTTGGTTAAATTTATCTATCATTTCTGAGACTGTTTTACTTTCTGGGATTTGGTATAACTACTTTTCCATTACTTATCTTCATTTGACTCATTTTAGTTAAGTTGGAATTAGTTTCTAAACCATGTATTGATTGTGTGGAAACCATAGATTTATACTTTATTATAATTTCATTTTCTTTATATTTAGGATGAGATTCATCTTTATTTATCTCTACCTGAGCTTGCTGAGAAGAAGAAGTTGTATATGCAGTATTATTATATAAACTTACAACTCCCGAAACAGTGGCATTACCTTTCGCCAGACTCAATTTTTTATTTACAATTAATTCACTATTTAAGTTTATCTCCTGAGTAAAGTCATTGTATTTATCATGCTGTACTTCCCAGGAGTATGTCCCCGCTTTAATTTGGGAAAAGGAGTATTTACCTTTTGCATCAGTGGTAGTAGTGTGTTCCCCTGTTTTCACTTGTGCTCCTTCAATGGGAGAATTAAATTCTTCTGTGGTAATGGTACCATATATATTATATTTAGAAATTTCCCCTCCCGAGTCTGAGCTACAACCCGGTAACAAAAAAATCACTGATATGTGCAAAAATAGTAAAGACGAATAAATATTTTCTATTAAACATATAATTCCCCCCCTAAATTTATTAAATCATTCCAACCATTCCTCGTATGTAATGAACTAAATTATTCAGAGTGAAGTTTTTTTACTTCTTTTATTAGTAATTCGGCTTCATCTTTTGTTAAATATGGGTTTGCGATCACTGCTGCCCAAAAGAATTTTTGGTCTAATAATTCACTCACTTTTTTAAATGATAAGTATTTATTTATTTCCTCTTGTTTCTTAGGTTTTGGTGTCAAAAATTTAACTTTTCTATATTTTTCTTTATTATCTCCATATATGTCTTTTTTAGTCTGGCTGATAACTTTAGCAGCTGCAATTACTCCGCAACCTCTGTGTTTATATAATACAATATCTTTTATATTCAAAAAATCTATATTCTTTGCTGCACCTCCAAAAGCTGACACTCTATTTTTTTCCATCATGTGCAATACCGAAGTTTTATCATATTTCTTATTTGTATCAAATAAAACTCCCTTTATATCTCTAGGATTATGATGTTGATCATAAGGTGGTGAAAATAATTCAAAATAATAATCCTTATCTATTTTATAAACTCTATAAGGCAAAAATGCTATTGAAATTCCTTTATTCTTCCAGTATTCAACTGATTTAATCAATTTTTTATCTGCTGCTCTTCCAATTATCTGCAAATGTTGGTCTTTATTAAAATCTCTAGTAGTCAACTTATGTTCTTCCTCTATTTCAAAAGCTTCTTGGTGAGCATCAAGCAAATTACGGGGTAAATCTAATCCTTGTTCTTTGGCATATTCTTTATATCTGTCTGATAACTCTTTAAAAGTCCATTGCCCTGCTTCCTCAGTATATTTTAATATTTGCTTTACTGCTCTCGAGCCAGCCTTTCTAAGTTTTAGTTCAAAAATGATTAAATCTCCTTTTTCATTCAAAGCATATAAATCTGCTTTACTCTGACCCTTTTTTTCTCTGTAAATTGGCATTAATGGAGATTCTTCATACAACACTTCTAATAGATGATTTGCAAGTAACCCTTCAAATTCTTTTTCTGTTAAGTCTAATTTTGATAGATCAAAAAAAGGCATAGAAGAAAGAGAAGTTTCTTCTTTATCTAATTTATATAACATTACTAATCCCCCTAACAGGTTTTATATTACCTAAATTAATAAGCTTACATCTGATAAATTTAGTCCTCCGCTTACGCTCCGATACTTCCAAACCACCTTGAGTCAAATATACAGTTTTTTCAATTGATAAATTATTTGAGATAGTACCGCTAATATATAAAATTAGACCTTAACCACATCCACTGCCTGGAGTCCCTTTTCCGTTTCCTCTAGGTCAAATTCTACTTCCTGTCCTTCTTCTAACCTCTTAAAACCTTCCTCCTCAATGTCTGAACGATGAACAAAGACATCATCTTCCTCTCCTTCTCTTTCAATAAAGCCGTAACCTTTCTCAATATCAAACCACTTAACAGTTCCTCTTTGCGTCATGGTAATTTCCTCCTCTTTTTATATTAAAAGATGACAGTAGAAATAGCATGTTTGTAAATCATATGCTGCTTACCATTAATATTTAAAATTACTACAAAATTATCAAAACCTGCAATCGTCCCTTCCAGCTGGTTACCTGATACCAGGTACATCTTTATTTTATCCTCATTCTTGCGGGCTTCATTTAATAGTTTATCCTGTTTTTCAGACATCTTTATCTACAGCTTTCTTAAATGTCTTTCCCGATTTAAAAAATGGTACCTTTCTTTCTGGAATAGTGAATTTTTCACCAGTCTGTGGGTTTATTCCGTTTTTTTCTGCCCTATCCCTTGCTTCAAAGCTGCCAAAACCCATAATTTGTACTTTATCTCTATCCTTTTCGGACTTTTTTGCTTCCTTGCCTAAATAATCCATAATTGTCTCCATGGTAGTATTAATTATTTTGCCGGTTTCTTTTTTAGTTAAGTCAGTTTTCTCAGCTACCACATCAATCAACTCTGTTTTTGTCATTAATAATCATTCCCTTTTTATCATATTGAGATAATAACATTTTCCTGTATAATGTAGTTCAATCTGTATTCTTAATTTAAAATAATTATTGCCTGTCGTTAAAAATGATAAAAAATTCTCCCTACAGTATAATTCTAATTATTTCCTTTCTGGAGACAGGTTTACCGTGGTTTCACAATAAACTTAATGGCAGTCCGTTCTTCCCCATCTATTTCAATATCTACAAAAGCAGGAACACATTCAAGATCAATACCCTTGGGAGCTACATAACCCCTGCTAATTGCAATAGCTTTTACTGTTTGATTTATAGCCCCTGCTCCAATTGCCTGTAACACCACCTTGCTTTCTTCTCTTATCACTCCAGCTAAAGCTCCTGCCACTGAATTAGGATTGGATTTTGAAGCTACCTTTAAAACCTCTTTTTCCTCTTTGTTTTTTGTCATATCTTTTTCATGAACTTCTTGATTTTCAGTATCTTCACCACTTATTTGTTCCCACTCTTCCATTTTGAATACCTCCCTGTATATAATATAGTCAGGAATAATGAATTGTTTCTTAATTGGTTTATAAGCAATATTTACTAAAATTGATCTTTAAACTCAAGAGAATTTACATACTCATGGGGGTCACCATAGACAAAAGCTTTATCTGCAACTTCTTCCGCTACAAATATAGGGGCTTCTTTTCGCAAGGCTAATGCTATAGCATCACTTGGTCGAGAATCAATTTTTTTAACCTTATCTTTATACTTTAATTTTATTTTTCCATAGAATATCTGATTGCGGAGGTCAGTTATTTCAATTTGAATAACTTTAATTTCCCATTCCTTCAATATATTTGACATTAAATCGTGAGTCAAAGGCCGAGAAATTTCTTTGTTTTCTAAGCCAAGGAATATAGCATAAGCTTCCATCAGCCCAATTCCCACAGGTAACAGGCCCTTGTTATCTTTACTATTTAGAATAACAACAGGAGCCATTTTATTCACACTGGCTCCAACCATTTTTACTTCTACTTCAATCACTTTTCCCCTCCTTTCTTTACGTTAACAGGGTAATTATACAAAAAATTCAGAATTTTTCTTTATATTAAAAAATAGGGTAGGGGAATTATTTATTGTCTGTCTTTTTATCCAGTAGTATAATCAACTTATCTAAAACAAAACCAAATTTAATAAAGATAAATAAAGACCCTGCCCCTACCAAAAAATTGGAATTATTCAACAATAGAGAAAACAATGTTTTTTAAAATTTCTTTTTTGTTTATCTTTGTCTAAAATATTCGCCTGCTCTAATGAAATGAGAAGTGCGGCCACCCCACTTTTTGGCTATATCCATTTGCGAACACCACAGTTACTATCCCTATTTACTTTTATGAAATTCCTGGCATTGAACACATAAAATTATAGCTACCAAACTTCCCAGAAGGGCAGGAATAATATATACTCCTTTAATCTTTACTGCCTCAAACCAGTATCCTAATACGGGAGACCCCACCCAGGCTCCAAGCCAACCTACAATAATCATAGCCAGATCACCTATGCCGCCGGTCCCAATCTTTTTTCTACCTAGGTATCTTATCACTAACCAGCCGATGATACCAATTACAAGTAAAATTAAAAATTCAAGAAAAGATATTCCTATCATTTGTGATCCTCCTTTTTATTTTATAGATTAATAATCATTTTTCAAAACCCAGCTTCCAGACTCACCTCCTTTCATACCTGCCTGTAGTTAATTATTTCTTTAAAGCTGGGGGTAATCCTTTTTTTTCACCTTTAATTTTCCGGTTTTAAAATTAATATTATTTCCTTGACAATTTTAAAACTGATGTTAACATTAACCAATTATGGCTTTATCTCTCAATACAGTTTGGATATCTGGTATTAAATACACTCCACAATAGACAGCAGCTCCGGTATTTTTCTTCTTTTTTTGGATATAACCTCCTTTCTGAGTTTAACGCTCTTTCTTACATGAATCACAATTATTTACCCTAACAGCTAATTATTTGCTCTGTAAAGCCCTCTGATTAAATTAGAGTTATATGTTACACTTAAAAATAACAAAAATAAAACTCTGGAATACTTATAATAACTCTGCTATTCTCCCTTAATTGCCGTTATTAGCAATTAAGTTTTCTTTTGCGAAATAATATTATAATATCTCAGATATTCTGTACTGATTCTTTGTTAAAATAAAAAGCCAGATTGTGATAGACAATCCGACTTCAATTTGATATAATGCTCCTGTGTATAATTCATTGGCCAGTCAGTTATCTGTTTGGATTTCTGACTGGCTTTTAATATCTCTTGCCGTAAAAAACATCTGCTAACTTATATCTATCTTCTTAATTATTTAAGTTATATACAGAAGTAGCTTAATTCTTATATTTTTTTAATTTTATTGGTTTAGCTCCTTCATTTGCTATTAAATTTTCATTAACTAAAATAGCTGCAATAGCAGAAGCATGACGTGAAGTTAAATTATCAAAATTATTTGCTATAAAATTCCCTAATCCATCTTCCATTGGGTTAGTCATAGATGATCCTAATGGATACCATTCATCATCTACAAAGAACTGATTTAATATACTATCAATTTGACTAATCGAAAGAGTGAATTTACTATCTCCCCATGTTATTTCTAATTTATCTGAACAATCTTTATAAACATAAGTAATATTCTTTCCTCTTCCACTTAATGTTTTAGTAAGTTTTTCATCAGTTATATTTTTTAACCTTCTATTAATCTCTTTATATTGCAAACTCAATCTTCCTCCAATCTCCAATTTAAGTCATAAAGTATATTTTTGCCTTTTCTGTAGGCTCTAAGATCCTTTTATTTTCTCCCCAGATAATGTCTGGAAAAGATGTATATAACATTATATTTATATTTCTCCTGAGCAACTTCAATAGTGATGACTTATCTATTCAAAAAATATGGTTAATTACTATATACTTTCAACTAATATTTCTGGTTCTTGATTTTCCCCATGCATTTTAACAGCTAACAGATAAAACCTTTTTTTAACAGATTCTTTTAGATTAAAAAATTTAATTATTGAATTTATGTCTGTAGCTTGAGAAACTTCTTGACCAATTACTGCGATAATATATTTCGTTGAAGAAGAAGTAAAATATTTTGGCTCCTTCCATTTGCCTGTATCTGGATACCTTTCAACATAATATTTTTCTTGATCTTCATCCTCAACTAAAGCTTCAAATTTTTTAATATCACTTCCTATGTCAGGATACCAATTAGGCGCAAATTTAAATTCAATTATTGCAGTAATATGTTTATCTTCACAGACTACAATATCAGGTCGATAACGTGGACTTCCTTTATCATAATATTCAATTACTGGTTCTACATAAATTCTTATGTCCTGTGCTTCAGACAATGATTCCCTCAGTGATTTATAAAACGCAGCCTGTAAACAGTGTTCTAAATTAATTAATCCCTTACAGTAATCTTCACCTACTTCATTCCACGCCTTATTTAATTGAGACAGTTTCATAATTGCACACTTCCTTTTTTTATTGTAAATTTTTATCCCCTGTTTTCTTATTTTATGAAGATAAAATTCTATATGAATTTGTACGCCTCAAATTTTTTCCAAATTGAATACCATTATCACCTGGCTATGGTTCACTATGGTCAAATTTACCACGAAGTATCTCTGAAGGTATGCCATTAGGGAAAGCTTCACATGTAAATCCACCCTCATGAACATGTTTACATAAATCACACTTCCCATCATCTAAGCCCATCCCATTTATACCTGAACTAAAAAACCTTTCACCTCTGTCTTTATCCATTAATGTCCTTTTTTAATATATCTTAATGCCTTGGCTGCTGAATAATCTTTTAATATAGCTAGCATTAAAGCATAATATCCTATTCTCTCTGGAACTTCAACTAGCCCATCTATACCACTATTATCTAGATCCATAATTTTCAACCTTCCCTTATTACTTTTCACGATATTAATGTTTTTCTATCCTATTGCAGAAGAAAAAATCTTCTTTTTTTATTTCGCTTTCTGATGAGTATAAATTATTAAGTAAAGATTGCCTGCGATCTTTTAAGCTCTATCCGGACTGAAGAATAAAATTTAAGTGCTCTTCCCCCAGGAGTAGTTTCTGGGTTACCAAACTTTACCCCCACCTTTTCTCTGATCTGATTAATAAAGACTATAGCTGTTTTGGATTTGCTAACTGCTCCCGATAATTTACGCATGGCTTGAGACATTAATCTAGCCTGAAGAGCTACATGAGAATCTCCCATCTCCTTCAAGTTCAGCTTTAGGTACCAGAGCAGCCACGGAATCTATTACCACTACATTAATAGCATTACTTACGGGCTAAAGATTCAGCAATCTCCAGTGCTTCTTCTCCATTATCTGGTTGGGATATTAACAAATTATTTATATCCACACCCAGATTTTTTGTATATTTAGGATCAAGAACATGTTCAGCATCTATAAAGGCAGCGGTCCCCCCTCTATCTTGGGTTTCGGCAATAATATGAAGGCCCAGTGTGGTTTTACCCGAGGCTTCATTGCCGTACAATTCGATAGTTCTCCCCTGCGGAATTCCTCCTACTCCTAAAGCAAGATCGAGATTTAAAGCTCCTGTAGATATTGTTTTTACATCCATACTAGACTTATCTCCTAATTTCATAATAGAACCCCGTCCAAATTGTTTTTCTATTTGCTTTATGGCCGTTTGCAATGCTTTTTGTTTTTCATTTTCGCTCAAAATTTCCACCTCCATTTGAAGGTCTTTCATATAAAACATTAGTAGAAAATAAAGAAACAAAAGTAAGGTTTATCCTTATTATATAGTGAAAAGCTACTATTATAATTGACACACATTTTTTTACCATCCATTTAATAATTAATTCTATAAAAATTTATAATAACCTTTATTATACGGATGTCCTGTGTCAAGACCTTTTGCAGTTAAATTTCAATAAATTGGTTAACAAATCCGATCATTTCATCATTTTCAAGAGTTGGTTGATAAACTTTATGACAAAGACTGAGTAGTATTTTCTAAAACTTCTTTTAAAAATTCTAAATTTGTTATTGAATATTTAGGTCGGTATACCAATAAAGTAGCTATTTCAAATAACAGAATTATTAAGATGAAAAACGGTAAGGTTACATTTAGATATAAGGACTATTCTGATAATAATAAATATAAATTTATGACCATCAATGCAATTGAATTTATTTGAAGATTTCTTTTACATGTTTTACCAAAAAGGTTTGTTAGAATACGATATTATGGACTTTTGGGTAATAGATACAAAAAACAAAATTTAAAATTATGTAGATTTTTATTAAAGGTTTTTATAGATAATACTGATGAAACTCCTGTTAATGAATCATGGCAGGAAA
>JAIPEX010000055.1 GCA_021736945.1 Halanaerobiales bacterium
CTGCTCCTCCATAATTGTGCAGTACAGATGTGATCGCTGCAGTTAATGTTGTCTTACCATGGTCAACGTGTCCTATCGTACCAATATTTAGATGTGGTTTTGTTCTTTCAAATTTTTCCTTAGCCATTATATTCATCTCCTTTTAAAAGATTTTTTCTTTAAATTATTCACCAAGAATTTCTTTGGCTATATTCTTTGGTGTTGTGTCATAATGAGAAAATTGCATTGTATAAGTAGCTCTTCCCTGGGTTTTTGATCTTAAATCAGTTGCATAACCAAACATTTCAGCAAGTGGTACATACGCTTTAATAACTTGAGCATTAGCTCTATTTTCCATGCCTTCAATTTGGCCTCTACGACCATTAAGATCGCCTATTACATCACCCATATAATCTTCAGGAACAACAACTTCTACTTCCATCACTGGTTCTAAAATTACAGGTCTTGCTCTTTTGGCAGCTTCTCTAAATGCCATGGAACCAGCAATTTTAAATGCCATTTCAGAAGAGTCAACTTCATGGAAACTACCGTCTTTTAAGGTAACCTTAACATCTACAACAGGATAACCTGCTTGAATGCCATTTTCCATTGCCTCTTCAATTCCGTCTTCAACGGATCCTATATAATCTTTTGGTATTGCTCCACCAGTTATCTTATCTTCAAATTCAAAGCCTTCGCCTTCATCATTAGGTTCTAAATCAATGATTACATGACCATATTGCCCACGACCACCAGATTGTCTGATGAATTTACCTTCTACATCTTCTACTTTTCGTGAAATTGTTTCACGATAAGCAACACGTGGTTTACCAATATTAGCGTCAACTTTAAATTCTCTCAATAATCTATCTACGATAACCTCTAGGTGTAATTCACCCATACCTTTTATAATAGTTTGCCCAGTCTCTTCATCAGATCTAACCTGGAAGGTTGGATCCTCTTCAGCTAACTTAAGTAAAGACTGAGATAATTTGTCTTCATCTGCTTTACTTTTCGGCTCAATAGCTACTGAAATAACTGGTTCTGGAAACTCCATTGACTCTAGTATGATTGGATGATCAGGATCACAAAGAGTATCACCAGTACTAGTGTTTTTCAGTCCTACTGCTGCAGCTAAATCTCCAGCATAAACATAATCCCTTTCTTCACGGTGATTAGCATGCATCTGCAAGATACGACCAATTCTTTCTCTATTTTCACTCGTTGAATTATATATATATGATCCAGCTTCTAATACACCTGAATAAGCTCTAAAGAATGCCAATTTCCCTACATAAGGGTCTGTCATTATTTTAAAAGCTAAAGCTGAAAATGGTGCATCATCAGAAGCTTCTCTGGTCTCAATTTCACCGGTCTCTGGATTTTCACCTTCAATAGGTGGTACATCCAACGGAGAAGGCATATAATCAATAATAGCATCCAATAACATTTGAACACCTTTATTTTTAAATGCAGATCCGCATAAAACTGGAATTAAATTTACATTAATTACTGCTTTTCTAAGTGCGTTCATAATATCTTCGGAAGTAATTTCTTCATCCTCAATATATTTGAGCATTAATTCATCATCATGCTCAGATAATTTTTCTAATAAATTTTCTCTATAAACATCAGCTTGTTCTTTATATTCTTCTGGAATTTCAACTCTATTAAAATTAACACCAAGTTCGTCTTCATATACTATTGCATCCATCTCAATGAGATCGACTACACCTTTAAATTCATCTTCGTTTCCTATAGGCAGCTGAACAGGGACTGCATTTGCCCCTAAACGGTCTTTCATCATATCCACAACTCTAAAAAAGTCAGCTCCCATACGATCCATTTTATTTACAAATGCAATACGAGGAACTTCATATTTATCAGCCTGTCTCCAAACTGTTTCTGATTGGGGTTCAACTCCACCGACAGAACAGAATAAAGCTATTGCTCCATCAAGTACTCTGAGAGATCTTTCCACCTCAACAGTAAAGTCCACATGTCCGGGCGTGTCTATAATATTAATACGATGATCACGCCACTCAGCCGTTGTAGCTGCAGAGGTAATTGTAATCCCTCTTTCTTGTTCTTGTTCCATCCAGTCCATAACAGCTGCGCCATCGTGTACTTCTCCCATTTTGTGTACTCGTCCTGTATAGTATAGAATACGTTCTGTTGTAGTAGTTTTACCAGCATCTATATGAGCCATAATTCCTAAATTTCTTGTTTTTTCTAATGGAAATTGTCGGGCCATCATTCTCCCCCCTTCTTTGTTTTGTCAAAATTAATATTTATTTTTACCATCCATAATGTGCAAATGCTCTATTGGCTTCTGCCATTCTATGAATTTCTTCTTTCTTTCTAACAGCTCCGCCTGTATTATTATAGGCATCCATAATTGCTTTAGTAATTCTTTCTTTCATTGTTCTTTCATTGCGACTTCTTGCATCATTGACAATCCAACGAATAGCAAGAGATCTTCTTCTAAAATCTGATACTTCAACTGGTACTTGATAGTTTGAACCACCAATACGTCTAGATTTAACTTCCAATGTAGGCATAACATTGCCCACTGCTTCCTCTAAAATTGTAATTGGTTCATCTCCAGTATCTTCTTGTAAATCTTCCATTGCATCATATAATAGTGATTCTGCTAAACTTTTTTTACCGTCTAACATTATTTTATTAATAAAACGATTGACTAATACACTATCATACACGGAATCCGGTTTAACTTCACGTCTTTCAGCTCTATGTTTACGCACGTAATTCCCCCCTTTAAACTTGATAAGCTATATATTTTAAGTTTTTAGCTAGGTTTTTTAACACCATATTTAGAACGTCCTTGTCTGCGATCTTCAACACCCGCAGTATCCAAAGTTCCTCTTACTATATGATATCTTACACCTGGTAAATCTTTTACACGTCCACCTCTGACAAGAACGACAGAGTGTTCCTGTAAATTATGTCCTTCTCCAGGTATGTAACAGGTCACCTCTTTTCCATTGGTTAAACGAACACGGGCCACTTTTCTTAAAGCAGAGTTCGGCTTCTTAGGTGTCGCTGTATAGACTCTGGTACAAACTCCTCTTTTTTGAGGTGATCCCTCTAATGCAGGAGCATTCACTTTCTTTTTAGTCTTATTACGTCCTTTACGAATAAGCTGATTAATTGTTGGCACAAAACCCACCTCCTTCCGGTAATTTCAGTAATGCAGCAGAGAACGAGCATTGATATCAATGCCCTTCTCTGCTTTATATACTTTTAAACTATATATAATGATTCAATTATTGAAAGGCCTTCGCCTTTTGTCTGCACACACTAGTGTATTTTAACACCTTTGATATGTGATGTCAATACCTAATTACCATTAATCTACTCACTATCTATTTGATCTAAAATTTCAGTTACATCAGTGACATTTTCTCCAACTTCTTCATTCTTGCTGTACTTTCTCAAACCAGTACCTGCAGGGATTAACTGTCCGATAATTACATTTTCTTTAAGGCCTCTTAATTTATCAACCTTACCTTCTAATGCGGCTTCAGTTAATACTCTTGTTGTTTCTTGGAATGAAGCAGCTGATAAGAAACTTTCTGTTGCCAATGATGCTTTTGTAATTCCTAAGATTTGTGGAGTAGCTGTAGCGGGTTTACCACCATTTGCTTTCACTTTTTTATTAGTTTCTTTAAAGTTATGTCTGGTAACCAGACTACCTGTTAATAATTCAGTATCTCCAGAATCTTTGATTTTAACTCTTTTCATCATTTGTCTAATTATAACCTCAATGTGTTTATCATTAATTTCTACACCTTGAGATCTATATACATTTTGAACTTCTTCAAGAAGATAATTCTGTACCGCAGATTCACCTCTAACTCTAAGTAGAACTGTTGGATCAAGAGGACCTTCTGTCAATTTATCTCCTGGTTCCACATGTTCACCTTCACTAACTATTAATTTAGAGCCATATGGAATTTTGTAAGTCTTTTTCTTTCCATCTTCACTGGTAACTACAATACGTTTAGAATTCCTTTTTTGAGTAATCTTAACATTACCTTCTTTTTCAGTCATAATTGCATGACCTTTTGGAGTCCGGCCTTCAAATAACTCTTCTACTCTTGGAAGACCTTGGGTAATATCATCGCCAGCAACTCCACCTGTGTGGAAAGTACGCATTGTTAACTGAGTTCCTGGTTCACCAATTGACTGTGCGGCAACAATACCAATTGATTCACCAATACTTACTTTTTGAGAAGTTGCTAGATTACGTCCGTAACATTTTGAACAAACCCCATGTTCGGAATCACATGTGATAACTGAACGTATTTTTATTTTTTCCATTCCAGCTTCTTCAATTTTATCTATAGCATCATGTTTTATCATTTCATTTCTTTCAACAAAAACTTCTCCAGTATCAGGATCAACAATGTCTTCAGCTGCAAAGCGCCCAAATATTCTTTCTCTTAGGGGTTCAACAGCTTGTGGTCCTTTTCCTCCGATTGATTCTACATAGATTCCTTTTTCTGTTCCACAATCTTCATCTTTAACAATTACATCCTGTGAAACATCAACTAATCTTCTTGTTAAATAACCGGAGTCGGCAGTTCTTAATGCAGTATCTGCTAAACCCTTTCTTGCTCCGTGAGAAGAAAGGAAGAATTCTAACACTGTAAGACCCTCTCTAAAGTTTGACCTGATCGGTAGGTCAATTATTCTACCGGATGGATCAGCCATCAAACCACGCATACCTGCTAACTGAGAAATTTGAGAAGTATTACCACGGGCACCAGAAGTGGCCATGATATAAATATTATTTTCTTCATCTAAATGATTTAATAGTGCATCAGTAACATCATCTTTAGCTTTACCCCAGATATCTATTACTCTTTGATATCTTTCCTCTTCTGTAATAGCACCTCTATTGTAATGTTCTTCAATCTTATCAACTTCTTCATCAGCAGATTCTAATATTTCAGGCTTTTCTTCTGGGATAGCAGCATCTGTTACTGCAATACTAATACCTGAACGAGTTGAAAAGTCAAATCCTAATTCTTTAATTTTATCTAGTGATTTAACTGTCTCTTGCTCACCAAATTCATCATATAAATCACTAATTAGATCACCAATTTTGCTTTTGCCTAATCTTTCATTGATAAATTCCATATCTTCTGGTAAGGCTTCATTAAATATGATCCTTCCTACTGAGGTATCAATAATTTCTCCATCAATTCTTGTTTTAATCTTTGCTTGAAGATATATATTATCTGTATCATAAGCTTTGATAGCTTCAGCAGGACGAGAAAATATTTTGCCTTCACCTTTTACTCCATCTTTTAAAGTAGTCAAATAATAAATACCTAAAACCATATCTTGAGTAGGTATTGTTATAGGATTACCATCTGCTGGAGTTAAGAGATTAGTAGTAGATAACATTAAAGTCCTTGCTTCTGTTTTAGCTTCTTCAGAAAGGGGTAAGTGAACAGCCATCTGGTCACCATCAAAGTCCGCATTATACGGTGGACAAACCAATGGGTGTAATTTAATAGCCTTACCCTCTACTAAAACAGGCTCAAAAGCTTGGATTCCTAATCTATGAAGAGTAGGTGCACGGTTTAATAATACAGGATGACCTTTTATAACCTCTTCAAGAATACCCCAAACTCTATCATCAACATTTTCTACCATTTTTTTCGCATTTTTAATATTATGTGCATATTCTTTGTCTACCAAACCTTTCATTACAAAAGGTTTAAATAATTCTAATGCCATTTTCTTAGGTAATCCGCATTGGTCCATTCTTAATTCTGGTCCTACAACAATAACAGATCTACCAGAATAATCTACACGTTTACCTAAAAGATTTTGACGAAAACGACCTTGCTTACCTTTAAGCATATCACTTAAAGATTTTAAAGGTCTATTACCAGCACCTGTTACTGGTCTTCCTCTTCTACCGTTATCTATTAAAGCATCTACAGATTCTTGAAGCATCCTTTTCTCATTTCTAATAATGATTTCAGGGGCTCCAAGATCTAATAATCTTTTTAATCTATTGTTTCTATTAATAACTCTTCTATATAGGTCATTTAAATCAGAAGTTGCAAACCTTCCCCCATCTAATTGAACCATAGGACGTAAATCTGGAGGTATTACGGGCATAACATCCATTACTAACCATTCAGGCTCCAAACCAGAATTGGCAAGACCATCCATTACTTTTAGTCTTCTCACAGCACGTCTTCTACGTTGTCCAGAGGAAGATTTTATTTCTTCCTTTAAATCTTTTACATCTTGTTCTACATCAATGTTACCTAAAAGCTTTCTAATCGCTTCTGCACCCATCAATGCTTCAAATTCATTACCATATTTTGATTTAGCTTCACGATACTCTTGTTCGGATAACAACTGTCTTTCACTTAACGGAGTATCACCTGGATCAATCACAATATATGATACAAAATAAATTACTTTTTCCAATGCGCTTGGAGACATATCCATAATTAGTCCAAGGCGACTGGGAATACCTTTAAAAAACCATATATGTGTACATGGTGCAGCTAATTCAATATGACCCATTCTCTCTCTTCTAACTTTTGATCTGGTTACTTCAACACCACATCGGTCACAAACTACACCTTTATATCTTACTCTTTTATATTTACCACAATGACATTCATAGTCTTTGGTTGGCCCAAATATTTTTTCACAAAATAGTCCGTCTTTCTCAGGTTTAAGTGTTCTATAGTTAATGGTTTCGGGTTTTTTTACTTCACCTCGGGACCATTCTCTTATCTGTTCAGGAGATGCAACTCCGATCCGCATTGAATCGAAATTATTTAAGTTTGACAAGGGTCACTCCCCCTCCTATTTTGTTAATTTTATTAACCTTCATTAGGTCTCGATAACTGTAAGTCAGTATCAATACCTAATTGTTTAGCTGTTTCACTTACTTCAGATCCTTCTTCTTCTAATTCCATTTCATTATCTTCTTCCACAAATACACGGGCATCTAATCCAAGACTCTGCATTTCTTTTATTAGAACTTTGAATGATTCAGGTACTCCCGGTGGTGGAACTTGTTCTCCTTTTACAATCGATTCATAAGTTTTAACTCTACCAATTACATCATCTGATTTTACTGTGAGCATTTCTTGGAGACTGTAAGCAGCACCATAAGCTTCAAGTGCCCAGACCTCCATTTCACCAAATCTCTGACCACCAAACTGAGCTTTACCACCCAGAGGCTGTTGTGTAACTAATGAATACGGTCCAGTTGAACGTGCATGAATTTTATCATCCACTAAATGATGTAGTTTTAAGATATACATATATCCCACAGTAATATCATTATGGAATGGTTTACCAGTTCTACCATCATATAAAGTCATTTTTCCATTTCTATTAAAACCGGCTTTTTCAAGGAAGTCTTCAACTTCTTCCTCTAATGCACCGTTGAATACAGGCGTCTCAACATAAAGCCCTAAGGCTTTTGCTGCCATTCCTAAGTGAGTTTCTAAGACCTGCCCAATATTCATACGGGAGGGAACCCCAAGTGGGTTTAATACTATTTCTACGGGTTCTCCATTTTCCATAAATGGCATATCTTCTTCCGGTAATATTCTAGAAATTACACCTTTATTACCATGACGACCAGCCATTTTATCACCGACAGAAATCTTTTTCTTGTTTGCAATATATACCCTTACAAGTTTATTAACTCCGGGTTTAAGTTCGTCTCCTTGTTCTCTTGAAAAAACTTTTACATCAACGACAATTCCTTCTTCACCATGAGGTACCTTTAAAGAAGTATCTCTAACTTCTCTAGCTTTTTCACCAAAGATTGCTCTAAGAAGTCTTTCTTCAGCAGAAAGTTCTGTTTCTCCTTTAGGAGTAACCTTTCCTACTAATATATCTCCTTCTTTTACTTCGGCACCAACTCTAATAATTCCTCGATCATCAAGATCTTTTAAAGTACTCTCACTTACATTAGGAATATCTCTTGTAATTTCTTCGGGGCCAAGTTTCGTATCCCGAGCTTCGGCTTCATGTTCCTCAATATGAATAGAAGTAAAAGCATCTTCTTTTACTAATTTTTCATTAATTAAAATAGCATCCTCATAATTATAACCTTCCCAAGGCATAAATGCGATAAGGGAATTTCTACCTAAAGCTATTTCGCCCATTTCAGTGGAAGGTCCATCAGCAATTATATCGTCATCTTCAATCTTATCACCGACATCAACAATCGGGGTTTGATTCATACAAGAACCCTGATTTGATCTTTTAAATTTCATTAAATCATATTTATCTAGATTTCCCTCATTATTTTCAACAACAACCTGTTGTGAAGTAACCTTTTTAACTTCGCCGCCCTTGTCAGCTACTTTAACTATTCCGGAATCCTTTGCAGCTTTATGTTCAATACCGGTAGCTACTATAGGGGCATCTGATTTAAGTAAAGGAACAGCCTGTCTCTGCATGTTAGCTCCCATTAAAGCACGATTGGCATCATCGTTTTCTAAAAATGGAATCATTGCAGCAGAAACTCCAACCAACTGTTTTGTTGAAACATCCATATAGTCAACTTTTTCTGGGGAAATTTCTAAAATATCTCCACGGTGACGGGCAACTACTTTATCAGAGACCATATTTCCTTCAGCATCTAATTTAGTATTTGCCTGTGCTACTATATTTTGATCTTCTTCATCAGCAGTTAAATAATCTATATCACCTGTTGCCTGACCATCAACTATACGCCGATAAGGGGTCATTAAAAATCCAAATTTGTTAGTTTTTGCATAAGTACCTATTGATCCTATCAAACCAATATTCGGACCTTCAGGTGTTTCAATAGGACAGATTCTACCATAGTGTGAATGGTGGACATCACGCACATCAAATCCGGCTCTTTCTCTACTTAAACCACCAGGACCCAATGCACTTAATCTTCTTTTATGTGTTAACTCAGACATAGGGTTAGTTTGATCCATAAACTGAGATAACTGACTACTACCAAAAAATTCTTGAATAGCAGCAACTACAGGCCTTGTGTTCATCAAAGCCTGAGGTGTAACTACATCAATATCCTGAATAGTCATTCTTTCTTTAACAACTCTTTCCATACGAGAAAGCCCTATTCTAAATTGATTTTGTAGTAATTCACCAACAGTTTTTAATCTTCTATTACCCAAATGGTCAATGTCATCTATATAAGCATCTTCTTCTTCATATACAAGTTTGACCATGTAACGTACTGTTTCTATAATATCTTTTTCATCTAAATATTTTTTATCTTCATCAATATCTAGACCTAATTTTTTGTTAATTTTATATCTTCCAACTGCAGCCAAATCATATCTTTTAGGATCAAAAAATAATGATTCAATTAAACTTTTTGCACTTTCAACAGTTGGTGGTTCTCCGGGCCTTAATTTTTTATATAAATCAATTAAAGCTTCATCTTGAGAATCGGTTGAATCTCTATCAAGGGTATCCATAATTACTTTTGAATCCCCTAGTAAATCTATAAGTTCTTCATCACTACCATAACCTAATGCCCTAAATAATATTGTAGAAGGCATTTTTCTTTTTCTGTCTACACGAACTGAGATTATTCTCTTCTTGTCATATTCAAATTCGATCCAGGCACCTCTGTTAGGAATAATGCTCCCATTTATAAGTCTACGACCATCTTTTGTGCGTTCGTCATCAAAGTATACACCTGATGAACGAACTAACTGATTAACAACAACTCTTTCAGCACCATTAATTATAAATGTACCTTTGTCTGTCATGAGTGGGAAATCGCCCATAAACACTTCTTGCTCTTTTACTTCCCCTGTCTCTTTATTAATTAATCTTACTTTGACCTGTAGAGGAGCGTCATATGTATCATCACGATCT
This sequence comes from Halanaerobiales bacterium, assembly GCA_021736945.1. GTDB lineage: Bacteria > Bacillota > Halanaerobiia > Halanaerobiales > M55B127 > M55B127. The sequence goes on from JAIPEX010000055.1 coordinate 9,886, forward strand.
CTACATTCCTGGACAGTATACTTTGGATCTTCTAAATGATAACCGACAAATTCTAAAACTAAATTTTCCGAAAAATCTTCAATTGGTGAGATTTCTTCAAATACTTCCTTCAAGCCTTGCTCTAAAAACCACTGGTAAGAATTTAATTGAGTGTGTATTAGGTTGGGTAAATCCATTGCGTCATCTATTTTAGCAAAGCTATATCTTTCTCTCACTGTTGACATCATTGCACCCCCAAGGAATACTTATATTTATAAATATAACATTTAAGCAGCTTTATACACCACTTAAATGCTTGATAATATGTTCGATATGTGTGTTGTAAAGTAATAATATAAATAAATAATGTATTAATATAAGACCAAAAAATTATTTAAAATCCAATAAAATATATGCATATTTTATGCCATTTTATGAAACGATACCGACAATAAGTAATGTTATCATAGAACATGATACTTGTCAAGTTATATTAAAACCGGAAATTTTTATTTATATATTGCAAAAAGTGCCCTAGTTAAAGGGCACTTTTGAACATATCTTTATGTTATTCTTGATATATTTACTTAAGTGTTACAGTAGCTCCAGCTTCTTCAAGAGCTTCTTTCATTTCTTCTGCATCTTCTTTACTTAAACCTTCTTTTACATTTTGTGGTGCGTCGTCTACAACAGCTTTAGCTTCTTTTAAGCCTAAACCAGTTAATTCTCTAACTGCTTTAATTACTTTAATTTTCTTACCACCGATTTCTTCAAGATATACATCAAATTCTGTTTGTTCTTCGGCTTCTCCGCCGCCAGCTTCTCCACCGCCGCCAGCAGCAGCTACAGGAGCAGCAGCACTAACACCAAACTTCTCTTCTAATTCTTCAACCAATTCAGCCAATTCTAATACAGACATATCTTCAATTGCTTCAATAATTTCTTCTTTATTCATCTTTGTTCCTCCTTAAAATAATTTTATTCCTTTTGATCTTTAATTTGACTCAATACATTTACAAAATTTCTCAAATTACCATTTAAAACATTCACAAAACCAGTAATGGGAGCTTTCATACTAGCAAATGCTTTTCCAAGCAATTCATCTCTAGATGGAATCTTAGCCAATGATTCAACCTTATCTTTACTAATAATTTCTCCATTCAAGTAGCCGCCTTTGATTTCTAATACCTCATGCTCTTCAGCAAACTCATCTAGAATTTTAGCAGGTGCTACCACATCATCAATACCAAAAGCAATAGCGGTAGGACCATTAAAAAATTCATTTATCTCAGAAAAGTCAGAATTGTTCGCTGCAATTCTAGCCAATGTATTTTTTACAACTTTATAATCTACACCAGCTTCTCTTAGTTTTGCTCTTAACTCTGTCATTTCGGCTACATCTAAACCAATATAATCGGTTATCACCAATGATTTAGCTTCTTTTAACTTCTCTTCTATTTCTTTTACTGCTGCTTCTTTATCAGGTCTAGCCATCTATGCTAACTCACCTCCCTGTAGTTGCCTATCTGCTTCTTAAATATTAATCTAACAAATAAAAAAACCTGCCATAGATAGGCAGGAGATTTATAAAGCTAAGATTAAGGTTACACTAATTCACCTTAAAAAACACTTTTAACCTCGGCGGGACTATTTAAGCCATTTCTGGCTCCCACTATCTATGGTTAGACAATATTTAATTATTACAGATATAATCATAACATAACTAAATAAACTATGTCAATATATTTATTATCTACCAATTAGTTTTAAGGATGAATTAATATCTATTTTTACACCAGGGCCCATTGTTGAAGAAGTAGTTATTGATTTAAAATACTTACCCTTTGCAGAAGCTGGTCTCTCAATCATTAAAACATCCATAACTTTTTTGAAGTTTTCTAATAATTCGTCAACTTCAAAGGAAGCTTTACCAAGTGGTAAATGCATATTACCATCACTATCAACTCTATATTCTAACTTACCAGCTTTAAATTCTTCAATTGCTTCTTCTAAATCGAAAGTAACTGTACCAGCTTTTGGATTAGGCATTAAACCTTTTGGACCTAAAATTCTTCCTAATGGTCCAACAACACTCATCATATCAGGTGTTGCAATTGCTAAATCAAAATCTAACCAACCATTCTCTATCTTTTCGGCCAAATCATCTTGACCAACAAAATCTGCTCCAGCTTCTTCAGCCTCACGAGCTTTTTCACCTTTTGCAAACACAACTATTTTAACTTCCTGGCCAGTTCCATGAGGTAATACTAAAGTACCTCTTATATTTTGATCAGCATGTTTTGGATTAACACCTAACTTAGCTGAAAATTCTACAGTTTCATCAAAATTTGCGCTGGCTAAGTTTTTTACTAATTCAAGTGCTTCTTTCGGTTCATAAAAATTATTTCTATCAACTTTATCTAAAGCTTCTTCATATCTACGACTTATATCAGCCATAAAAAATCTCCTCCTTTGTGGTATTAGCGGTATTACCTCCCACTATATTAGCGATATTACTCTACTAGAATACCCATACTACGGGCTGTACCTTCAACCATACTCATTGCAGCTTCAATACTACCTGCATTTAAGTCTTGCATTTTAGTTTCGGCAATTTCTTTAACATCTTCTTTGCTTACAGTTGCAACTTTTTCTACATTTGGTTCACCAGATGCTGTTTCAATTCCTGCTGCTTGTTTTAACAATATTGAAGCAGGTGGTGTTTTAGTAATAAAGTCAAAACTTCTATCTGCATACACAGTTATTTCAACAGGAATGATTGTTCCCTGTTTATCAGAAGTTTTTGCATTAAAAGCTTTACAAAATTCCATTATATTAACTCCGTGTTGACCTAATGCTGGTCCAACTGGAGGGGCTGGATTTGCTTGTCCACCTGGAATCTGTAATTTAATGTTTCCAATAACTTTCTTTGCCATGACATTATTCCTCCTTTCTTACTCCTTAAATATATTATTCTGGCTCAACTTGAGAAAAATCAAGTTCAACAGGAGTTTCTCTTCCAAACATTGAAACCATTACTTTAACTTTCTTTTGTTGAGGATGAATCTCCTGTACTATTCCTATAAATTCCTCAAAGGGACCATCAATCACTTTAAGTTTATCTCCGACTTCAAAATCAATACTGATTTCTTCCTTATCCATACCCATACCGGATAATATGTGTTCAATTTCATCTTTTTCAAGTGGTAGTGGCTTTGTCCCACTACTTACAAAACCAGTAACTCCTGGTGTGTTTCTAACAACATACCAAGTTTTATCATCCATTTCCATATGAACTATGATATATCCAGGGAAAATCTTTTTGTCTACCACTTTTTTCTTGCCACGTCGTTTTCTTACTTTTTCTTCCGTAGGTACAAGTATTTCCTTAATCTTTTCCTGCATACCTGTGCTTTCAATTCTTTTTTCTAAATTAGCCTTCACTTTATTTTCGTGACCAGAATAAGTATGTACTACATACCATTGAGTTTTTTCTTCCATAATTTAAGGACCCTGAATTTGCAGGATCCTCACCTCCTTAATTACATTATAAAGGGAGTGATGATATTTGTTAACGCTACATCAATTATTCCAATAAAAGTTATCAATACTGCAACAGTTATTAAAACAACAATTGTATACGATTGTAGATCTTTCCTACTCGGCCAGTTAACTTTTCTTAACTCTAATCTTACTTTCTTTAGAAAACCACCAATTTTACCCAAAAAACCTAATTTGGCCATAGAAATCACGTCCTTAATTATAATTATTTATGAACTTACTTTGTTTCACGATGTAAGGTGTGTTCTTTACAAAACTTACAATACTTTTTAATTTCTAATCTACCACGCATATTCTGTTTGTTTTTCGTGGTGGTGTAATTTCTATTTTTACATTCTGTACATTCCAATTTTATTTTTTCTCGCATGGTGCCACCCCCTCGGTCGATCAATCTTAAGTCATATATCTATATATAAATTCAGATTAGATTCTTGATATTACAGCCTTAATTACTTTATCATATATATAGTTAAAAGTCAACAAGTTTTAAAAAAGCATGTGCGTTGTGCACATGCTTTTAATATACACGTTTTTTTACTCAGAGGGATTTTTTACTCAACTATTTCAGTTACTACACCAGACGCTACAGTATGTCCACCTTCACGAATCGCAAATCTTAAACCTTCCTCCATTGCTAGTGGAGTAATTAGTTCTGCGTCCATCTCTATATTGTCTCCAGGCATTACCATATCTACACCTTCTGGTAGATGAATTGTACCTGTCACATCTGTTGTTCTGAAATAAAACTGAGGTCTATAACCATCAAAAAATGGTGTGTGACGGCCACCCTCATCTTTAGATAATACATATACCTCTGCCTTGAATTTGGTATGAGGTGTTATACTACCGGGCTCTGCTAATACCTGCCCTCTCTCTATGTCTTCTCTTTTTACTC
>JAIPEX010000056.1 GCA_021736945.1 Halanaerobiales bacterium
AAGTCCTCCCAACACAACTGCTAATATAATTAATGAGATGAGTTCTAACATACTTGACAACCCACCTCTGGTTAACAATTTGTTTAGTAAAGAAATGGAAGTTTCTCCAACAGCACCTGTATACATTGAACTAATTATCTTATTGATTGTCATCCCACTTATAAAAAGTGCTATAAAAGAACTTAAGATTAAGTTAATTATTAAATTTAATATTGTAGGAACTCTTTTTACAGCTAAGATAATTATTGTTAATGGAGGTATTAACATCACAAATGATATTAAATAATTATTTAATAGTCCATCCAATAAAGTTGAAATCTGTGATACGTCATAAGAATACCCATTATAACTTAAACCTATTATAAAATATATAATTGCTGAAAGTATAAATGGAACCCAAAATGTTTTCAACATTTCTTTAATCATTTCATGCAAATCACTGTCAGCACTATGTGCAGTTATGATTGCTATGGAGGATAAAGGTGACATCCTATCCCCAACATAAGCGCCTGATATAATTGAGCCTGCCGCTAAAGCAAGTGATATTCCCATTCCCTGAGCTATACTAATTAAAGCTAAGCCGACAGTACTTACCGTTCCAAAAGCAGTACCAATTGAAATTGAGACAATAGCTGAAAGAACAAAACTAATTACATAGAAATACTGTGGTCTCAAAAATTTAAGACCATAATAAATCATTGTTGGAACAGTGCCACTTTCAATCCAGATCCCAATAATCATCCCAATTAACATAATTATGATTAACACATTTCCTATTTTAGCAAAACTAGAAAACATCATCTCTTCTAATTCTTCCCATTTGAAACCCCAGTAAAGGGCTAGAAATAAAGTAAATGTCAATTCCATAATTAATGGAATATGGATTGGAGCATCCCAAATCAAAACAGCTGTAATTAAAAAAATCACCATTGAAAAAACGGGAATAATTGCTTTGTTAAATGTTATATCTATTTTTTTCATATAAATCACCAAATTTATTTTTTAAATTTAAAGGATTATCAATAATATTAACGAAATAATTTTAATAGAAAACAATTTTAAAAATATACTAGGAGGTAAAGTCATGTTCGATATTATAAATAACGGCCCTGAAATTAATCCCTTAGCTAATGAAGTAAGTCTAAAAGGTTCAAAATCAGATTTAGCCATCCTGGTTCATGGATATACTGGTTGTCCTCGTGAGATGAAAAATATGGGAGAATTACTTCATAAAAGATTTAACTTTTCGATATTAATTCCTCGCCTACCTGGGCATGGAACTAATTCAAAAGATTTTAGAACAACCGATAGAAAAGATTGGTTAAGAAAAGTATATGATATAATAATTAATAATGAAAATGAATATGAGAATATTCATTTGATTGGTTTATCAATGGGCTCTTTAATTTCTATGTTGTCTTCAATTCACTTTAACATCAAAAGCTTATTCTTGGTCTCACCTGCATTATACTCTGAAAACAAACATATAATATTTACTCATCTTTTGAAATATATCAAACCAGTAATCTCAACTAATTATCAAATTGAAGATGATATAGAAGATCCAGACCTAATTGATCTTTTAAAAAATTACAGTTGCAAAGACTATACCAAACAATTAGCAGAGTTACATAAATTAATGTTAGAAACCCGCAAAATATTAAAAGATATAAAATCGGATCTTAAAATAGTGCATTCTAAAAAAGATGAACTTGTTCCCTTAAAGTCAGCTCACGAAATCTATAATAATGTTAGTTCTGAAAACAAAAACATTAAAATATTAGAAGATTCTCCTCATGTAATAAATTATGGTCCAGAAAAAGATAGATTATTTAATGAACTGATAAAATTTTATAATTAAAAATAATCTTCTAATTTTAATAACTCTCTTTTGCGCCATTTACCTCCATTATAATTTCCTAAACTACCGTCACTTTTAATGACTCGGTGACAGGGTATGATGATCGCAATTTTATTCTTTTTTAAAGCTGTTCCCACAGCCTGATAAGCATTGGGATGACCACTTTTTTCAGCTAGTTTTTTATAAGAAATAGTTTGGCCATATTCAACTTCAATTAAAGTCTTATATATATCCCTTTGAAATTGTGTACCACTAAATTTCAAAGGGATATTAAAATTTTTTCTTTCTTTTTTGAAATATTCTTTTAACTGATAAATTATAGTTTTCATGGTTTTTGTAGTGGATAGATTATTTGGCTGCTTATAATTATCATTACAATAATTAATTGATATTAATTTATCATTTTTTACAATTATTTTCAATGTAGCAATAGATGTTTTTAAATAATTTACTTTTCTATTCATTTTCTATACCCCTGTATTTTAATAACTTTTCAGGTAGTTTAGTCTGTTTTAAAAAATAGCCAACCAAATAATATGCTTCTTTCCTTGTGAGTCCTTGATTAGTATTAATGTCATTATTAAAATCACTTGGAACTAAATTTTCTACTGTTAAAATATCCAAGTAATTATCTTTATTAATTTCAGAAACTCGATGGCTGCTTGCAGCTAATAACAATCTATAGGCATTTATTTTATCTAACTTATTTAAGGTACTAATTGATTCTAATCCCCCTGGAACCCACTTATAAAGTAACTTAGAATTTCTTCTTTTCATTCCTTTGATTAACAATTGAGAGAATTCATATTCTGTAATTTTGGAGTCTAATTTGAAATCGTTATTGTATCCTCCAATTATCAATCCTAGATTAACAAGTTCTTTAATATAGGGATAATAACTATCCTTTTTAATAATTGGATTATATTTTCGATATTTTTTTAAATTTAATTCCATATATTCTTGTATTTCTTTAATTAAATTATTATCTTTATTTAATTCCTTAAGACTAATATTCTTATTATATGCAAGAGAGGCTGCTTTACCTGCTACAGCTCCACTGTTCATACGAATTGGTAATACTCTACCACTAGCTGCCGCTAATGAACTCATACCAGTACTACGAGAAACGACCATTAAATTATCAATGTTGGTCGGAAGAAATGATCCATAAGGTATACCATATACACCGGGATTAAAAAGTACAAAACCTTGATAATCCGGATCTGAAGCTTGATAATCAAGAGGATAACTTGCAAGTACAACTGTATTATCTCGTATCTTGTTTTCTAATAGATCTTCTGTTTTTAACATTTCTTCAGCTATAAGATGACGAGATTCGCGTATATATAATTCTTCTGCTGGTCTATTTAAAGATGCGTTTTCAAATCCTTTTAAATTTTCCCGCAAAAACTTTAAAACATTTCTACTTTCTTTACGAGCAATCTGATATGCTTTTCCCTTTTGTGAATCAGACAGTGGATCATAATTAAAAATTAATAAAGCATTAATAGAACCATGATATTTATCTTTATTGTTTTTGTTAAATATAATATTTAACCCTCTAAGTTTTATATTTTTGTTTTGAGATTGATAGAGGTTACCAATTTCTTTAAAACCATATGCATGCCCGTTTTTTAGAAAAGAAGGCCCAAATGTATTTTGTTGAATATCTTCCTTTAATTTATCAAGATCAATATTATCAATGTTTAAAACTAGAGTTGAAGCCATGTACCTATTATTTAAATTTATATCTGATCCAAAATTGAAAAATTCGGCTCCTGCTAAATATGATAATTCAGCATCTTGATCAGCATCAATAAAATAATTCCCAGATATATTAAATATTTCTCCTTCTTTATTTTTAATTTTTATTCTTTTTATTAAATTATCTTTTACTTCAACCTCAACAATCTTAGACTCTTTTATTACTTTAACATTTTCCTCATCTAGCATATTATTAAAAACATTAGTAGCTTTCTGATAGGTAAAACTTTGTTTTTCTCCTATCCGTTCATACCATTCTTGGAACATACCTTCATTTATAATATTGCCTTTTTTATCAAAATTTAAATCCAGGTAGTTTAAACCACCATAGGTCATTAAACCACCTGGATTATCTCTTTTTAAAATTAAGATAGTAGATAAACCATTCCTGGCGGCACTGACAGCAGCAAATACGCCCGATGGTTGACCACTATATACTACTGCTTGGTAATCAGATTGAATATTTTTTTCTGAAAAAGCAGTCCCATTTAAGAGTAAAATTAATAAAAGTGATAATACAATGATTTTCTTAAAAATCTGCATTACCGGGAGTCCTTGGAAATGGAATTACGTCCCTAATATTTTTTATACCTGAAATGTACATGAGTATTCTTTCAAATCCTAAACCAAATCCAGAATGTGGAACAGTTCCATATTTTCTTAAATCTAAAAACCATTGATACTTATCCATATTCATATTTTCATTTTCCATTCTTTCTTTTAATACTTCATACCTTTCTTCTCTTTGACTACCACCGATAATTTCTCCAACTTCAGGCACAAGACAATCTACAGCAGCGACTGTATCTTCATCTTCGTTGATGCGCATATAAAAAGCTTTAATTCCTCTTGGATAGTCAGTAACTAGTACTGGTTTATTATAATATTTTTCAGTTAAATATCTTTCATGTTCTGTTTGTAAATCCATTCCCCATTCAACAGGAAATTCAAAATCTTGGTCTGCATCTTTTAGTATTTCAATTGCCTTAGTATAAGTTATACGAGCAAAAGTTGAATTTATTATACTCTTTAATGTTTCTTTTCTACCTTCTTCTATATTATTATCAAAAAATTCCATTTCTTCAGCCGCTTCATCCAATGCATATTTAAATAGATATTTTATAAAGTCCTCAATTATATCCATCATTTCATCTAAATTACAGAATGCCATTTCTGGTTCTATCATCCAAAATTCTGAAGCATGTCTAGTAGTATTAGAGTTTTCTGCTCTAAAAGTTGGACCAAAGGTATATACATCTCCTAAAGCAGTAGCCATAACTTCTGCTTCTAACTGGCCACTTACTGTTAGACCGGTTTGTTCACCAAAAAAATCTTCTTCATATTTAACCTCACCATTTTCATTTTGAGGTATATTATCAAGATCAAGGGTAGTTACTTTAAACATTTCTCCAGCTCCTTCAGCATCACTGGCTGTAATTATTGGAGAATGAATGTATTGAAATCCTCTTTCTTGATAATATTTATGAATGGCATAAGCCATTTTATTTCTAAATCTATTAACAGTACTAAAAGTTTTAGTTCTAGGTCTTAAATGAGCAATTTCTCTTAAAAATTCAAAAGTATGTTTCTTTTTCTGTAATATATAATTATCTGGAGCAGTACCTATTATATCAATTTCTTCTGCTTTCATTTCTATACTTTGCTCACGATTTGGTACATCTTCTAGATAACCTTTTATTCTAACACTACTACCTCTATTTAAATCATCCAATTCATATTTTGAAGGATCTAAAATTACAATCTGTAAATTCTTGACTGAAGAACCATCATTAATTTCTAAGAATGCAATATTTTTAGATACTCTTTTTGTCTTAACCCAACCTAACACTATTACATCTTCATAAGAATCAATATTGCCTTGTAAAATTTTCTTGATTTTTGTTTTTTCGAAATAATCCATTGTTTTTTAAAGAACCTCCTATTATTTTTAATTGATATTTTATACAATTCCTTATATATATTCTTTAATATTAACTAAATCCCTTTTAATATATGCAAAAAAATATGGGATAAGAAATGTCTTATCCCTTTAAAAGAGTTTTAATACCACAAGTCATCTTCACTAGTGGAAACTGCAAAAACACCATCCTCTATTAATTTATTTACTTCTTTTTGAGTCCGAATTAATCCTCCTGCTATAAAGGGAATTTTCATTTCAATATTCAATTCCTTTAAAAAATGGGGGGTCATAAGACCAGGTAATATTTCAACAGCATCAGGCCTTACTTTTTTTAAACTTTTTATTCCATTTTTTATAGTACCTGAATCTAATACAAATATTCTTTGAACCGTATATAAGCCTACTTTTTGAGCATATTCAATTAAATTTCGATGGGTTGTTATAATCCCATCACATAAATTATTGTCTGCAAGATAATTAACCGCTTCCTTATCAGAATTCATCCCTTTCATTAAATCTAAATGTAAAAATAGCATTTTGTCATGAGCTTTGCATTTTTGCGCATAATCATTGAGTTTATTTAATTTCGCATTAAGTAAAAATACTGCTAAAACTTTACTATATAAAGCTTTTTCAAGTCTAGAATCATCACTAATACCAGCAATTACATTAAAGTCTTCGAAATATTCTTCGAGACTTTTAGTCAATTTTTAAACCCCCACTTTCTTGTTTATATTCCTTGTTGCCACTACATTTACACCTGTATCTAAGATATTTTTAATTAAAATATCACCTATTTTAACAGGAGCTTCTACCTCCTTTTTTGCTATTACATCCATTGCTTTGATCAAAAGAGATTTTGGTATCGGTTCAGCAGTTTTTACAGGAACCAAAGGAAATTCACCGTTTTTTACTCGAATTGTAGTAGGTAATATTCTAGTTGGATTTTTGTATTCATCAATAGCATATTTTTTGCCAGTCGGGCATTCATAACCTTCAATATTAATAATTTCCTCATTTTCTACTTCAACTGTAACACGACAACCTTTTGGGCAACCAGTACATATTATATCATTTTTTTCCATTACTTTCACCCACTTTTTTCACAATAGAAACTTTGATTTCATCCATATGATCTTCTATAAGAGCAGTTGGAAGGTTTGCTGTAACCATTTCACCCGGCATAACTATCTTTTTGGGGAAACTTACAATATTTTCATCTTTATAATTAAAAGTAACTTTAACATTTTCCATGGGTTTAGTAACTCTCATAAATATTTTAATAAAGTTTTCTTCACCAAATTCGTACTCTAATTTGTGGGGTACTGAATAAGTCACGTTTTCATCTGGAGTTATCTTTATAATTTTCTTTCTTTTAGTTAAATTATCATTTATATAATCAGCAGCAGCTTTACCTGCTATTTCTGCTTCTTCTGATACCCAATCTACAAGATCATGTACATGTAATACATTACCTGCTGCAAATACTCCTTCTATATTTGTTTCTCTATTTTCATTAACAAATGCACCACCAGTAACTGGATGTAGATCTAAATCCATAGCTTTAGTGAGTTCATTTTCAGGAATTAAACCCACAGAAAGAAGTAAAGTATCACATGTAACCCATTCCCTACTACCTTTAATAACATTAAAATCTTTATCAACTTGAGCGACCTGGACTCTTTCTAATCTTTCTTCGCCTTCAATTCTTGTAATTGTGTGTTGTAATTTAAGAGGAATATCAAAATCGTCTAAACATTGGACTTTGTTTCTTACTAAACCTGAGGAATAAGGCATGATTTCCAGAACAGCCTTTACATCTGCTCCTTCTAACTTCATTCTTCTTGCCATAATTAATCCAATATCACCAGATCCTAAAATTACTACTTCTTCTCCCGGCATGTATCCTTCAATATTAGTGTATCTTTGAGCAGTACCAGCAGATAATATTCCAGAAGGACGGTCTCCTGGTATTTGTATGTTTTCTCTTGTTCTTTCTCTACACCCCATTGCTAAAACAATTGTTTTCCCTTTAACTCTTATTACACCATCTTCTTTATTTAAAGCAGTTATTACCTTGCCTTTGTCTACATCCAAAACCATTGTTTCGGTTAATACTTCTATATTTGTTTCTTTTAATTTTTTTATAAATTCATAAGCATATTCAGGTCCAGTTAATTCCTCATCAAAATATTCTAAACCAAATCCATTATGAATACATTGAGGAAGTATACCACCAATATATTCATCTCTTTCGACTATTAATATATTTTCAAGTCCATTTTTATTTGCTTCAATGGCTGCTGCGATACCGGCTGGTCCCGCACCTATAACTATCATATTATATTCTTTCACTTCTTATCACCTACATTATTTTCCTCTTTAATCTTTTTTAAGATTAATTCTTTGGATTTAGCTTTTAGTATTTTAGAGTCCTTACCTTTTTTAGTTACTTCCAAAGGATCAATATCTAATTGATTAGATAATATATTTAAAATTCTGGGTCCACAAAAACCTGCTTGACAACGACCTGAACTAGCCCTGGTTCTTCTTTTTATTGCATCTACCGTTGTAGCGGGAATAGGGCGATGAATAGCATCTATTATTTCGCCTTTACTTACATGTTCACAACGACATATTACTTCTCCATAATCTTCATTCTCATCTACAATTTGCTGCCATTTTTCTACTTCATTTTCTTCCTCATAACGATGATAGTGAGGATAACTAGGATTAGTTTCAATAAAGTCATCTTTTAATTTTAACTTTTTATTATTTATTTTAAAGTAGTGATTAACCATTTCTGCTACCTTATCAGCAATTGCTGGAGCCGAACTTAGACCAGGTGATTGGATTCCAACTAGGTTAATCAAAGCTTTTTTATTCTTAGAAAAATCAATATGAAAGTCATTAGAAGGTAAAGACGCTCTTAAACCGGAAAAAGAAGTAATTATACCATCCTGTGGCACATTCGGTACTAATTTTTTAGCACCTCTAAATACTTCTTCTAAACCATCTGAAGTTGTAGAAAAATCATCTTTATCATCTATTGTATTGGCATTAGGACCTATTAAAAGATTACCATGAACTGTTGGTAAAACAAGAATTCCTTTGGATTTTTCAGTTGGCATTGGAAACAAAGTATTGCTGACTAAATCTCCATGTACTTTATCAAATAAATGGTATTCTCCTTTACGAGGTGTAATTTCAAAATTATCTCCGGCCATCTTAGCAATTTTATCAGAATATAGTCCAGCCGAGTTTATAACTAAATCAGCATTAAAATTACCACGGTTTGTAACTACTCCTTTAACTTTATCATTTTCAATAATTAAATCGGTAACTTTAGTATTTAATAATACTTCCACACCATTACGAACTGCATTATCTGCATATCCAATTGTTAATTCATAAGGAGAAATGATACCAGCACTTGGAGCATATAAAGCGTATTTAGCATTTTTATTAATGTTCGGTTCTTTTGCCAATAACTCTTCTCTATTAAGAATTTCTAACCCCTTAATTCCATTTTTTTCCCCGTTTGATTTTTTAGCCTTCAGTTTTTTTAGGTCTTCATCTTTAAAACCGACAACTAAAGAACCATTTCTTTTAAAAGGAACCTTTAGATCTTCACATAGTTGATCATAAATAGGGTTAGACTTAACATTCATCGAACCTTTTAAAGTATTTGCATCTGCATTATATCCAGCGTGAATAATGCCAGAATTGGCCTTGCTAGTTCCATCGGCCACATCAGGTTCTTTTTCTATTAATATAATATCAATATTATATCGTGATAATTCTCTGGCAATAGCAGATCCAATTACACCTGCTCCAATAATAATGATTTGCACACTACCATCTCCTTACTTCAAATTCTTATTCGCTAATAAATCACGTGCTCTTATCGGATAATTAGTTATAATTCCATCAACTTCATAATTGATCATTTTATTTAGATCATATTTTTCATCAACAGTAAAGACATTTACTTTTATTCCATGCTGATGACATTTTTCTATAATTTCCTTATTGACTAATTTGTAATATAAGTGTAAATACTCAGCACTTAAATTTATTGCATAATCCCAGGGTTTATTCAACCTTGCATAAAGGAGTGGGGCTATTTTAATATCATTTCTAATATTTTTTATCATTTTTAATGATTCATGATTAAAAGAAGATATTATTATTTCATTTTTGAGATTTATTTTTTCAATACTTTTTAAAACTTCTTCTTCTATACCTTGATTTATATTATAACCTTTCTTAATTTCAATATTAATAAAACTTAAGTTTTTAATAATTTCTAGAGCTTCAGTAAGTGTTAATATTTTTTCATTTTTAAACTTTTCATCAAAAAAACTACCAAATTCATATTGCTTTAATTCATTTAATTTAAAGTTTTTAATAAAGCCTTTACCTTTTGAAGTTCTGTCTATTGTAGGATCATGAATTACTATAACTTGATTATCAGCAGTTAAATGAACATCTAATTCTATGCCATCAGCTTGATCTTTAATTGCCTGCTTAAAAGCTGACTTTGTATTTTCCGGGGCAGCTTTAGAGGAACCACGGTGTGCAATGATATTAATTCCCAAAACATTCACTCCTATATAAGTTTAGTAAGATCTTTTACAGATTCAACAACGAAATTCGGTTTTATAGTTGAATCTACTAGATCAGATCGATCAGTTTCACCAGTTAATACTAAAATACTATTAATACCACTTGTTTCAGCCATCTTTATATCAGTATACAATCTATCTCCAACCATACTTATATTTTTTCTTTCAACATTAAATTCTTTTGCTATATATTCTACCATTAGTTCATTTGGTTTACCTACAACAACTGGTTCTTTATTTGTCGAAGTTTTTAAAAGGTTTATAATAGCACCACAATCGGGCATAGATTCATTATTTTCTAATGGGCAGACCTTATCAGGATTGGTTGCATAATATTTTACTCCTTTATTTATTAAATAATGAGCATCCCATAATTTCTGATAGGTCAGAGAAGTGTCAAAACCCACGACCAGATAATCAACATTTTGCTCTCGATTATCAACTACATTGAAGCCATAATTCTTAAAAACTTTCTCCAATGATTTAGTGCCTACTACATAAACATTATTTTCATTTTCATCTTTAATTTCTTTAATATGAGAAGCCGTAACTTCTCCCGAACTAACTATATGTTTTTGGTCTATATTAATACCTAAATTTGCTAGTTTTTTTTCATAATCACTTACATTTTTAGAAGAATTATTAGTTAAAAAGATATACTCAATATTCTTTTTATTTAATTTTTCTATTAATTCAAGTGAACCATTAATTAGAGTATTACTTAAATAAATCGTACCATCCATATCAAATATAAATAATTCTGTGTTTTCAATCTTATCCATATTCAAACTCCTTAATAATATTATTTTTCGGGTTCAATTAAGCCCTGAACAAAACTTCTTTGAAGATAAAGAATAACTCCTAATGGTGGAATCATAGTAAAAATAACAACGGGCATAATTTGATTCCACTTCGGTAAAGCTGTTCCACCTTTAGGTATAACAGCTTCAATACCCAATTGAACAACATTCATATTTGGATTGGTTGTAATTATTAAAGGCCATAAATATTGGTTCCAGGCCCATATAAATAAAATTACAAAAAGTGCTGCGATATTTGTTTTTGCAATAGGAATTAAAACCTTAAATAAAAAGGTTAAAGGACCTCCTCCATCAACAATAGTTGCTTCAGCAAGCTCTCTTGGAACTGACATAAAAATCTGCCTTAACAAAAATGTACCAGTAGCAGAAGCTATCATAGGAAAAATTAATCCCTGATAACTATTAATCCACCCAAAAGAACTAACAACTTCATAGGTAGACATTATTCTTACAGGAACCGGCATCATCAAAGTTAAAAGTGTTATGAAAAATATAAAGTTTTTAAATCTAAAATCAAAGTACACTATTGCAAAGGAAGTTAGGATTGATAAAAATATTTTACCAAAAGTAGTAAATAAGGCAAAAATGAGACTGTTAATTAAAAGCCTACCAAGGTTTACACTATCCCAAGCATGTCCATAATTAGCCATTATATTGGAGCCTGGCAATAATTTTGGAGGCATGGAAAATACTTCTTTAAAACTTATTGAACTTATTACAAATGCATAATAAACAGGAAATATAACGATAATTACTAATACAATCAGTAATAAATGATTTAAAAAGCTTTGAAATTTTGTTTTATGCATAATGGACCTTCCTTTCTAAATACTTAAATTGGAAAGATATTATTCCAATTACTATTGCTAATAGAATAACAGATTGAGCAGCCGATAATCCTGGTACCAAGTTTATAAAACCATCTTTGTAAGTCTTATATACCATGATTTCTGTCATTCCTGAAGGCCCGCCTTTGGTTACTGTATGTATTAAACCAAAAGTTCTAAAAAAGGAATAAACTAAATTCATTGTTAATAAGAAAAAAGTAGTTGGTGTTAAAAGTGGAAAAGTTATTCTAAAGAATTTCTGAAAACCGCTGGCACCATCTAAGGCTGCCGCTTCTCTTAAAGATACTGGTACAGACTGTAGGCCGGCTAAATAAAATGCAATATTATAACCTAACATTCGCCAAGTAGCTGCAACTATTATTAATATAAGAGCATGATTACCATTTAAAATCCAATTTAATTTAAACGGTAAAATACTAGTTAAAATACCATAACTTGGATGCATAATAAACATCCAGATCGCACCTGCTACTGCTGGAGATAAGGCATATGGCCAAATAAAAGCAGTTCTATAAATTGTTAACCCCTTTAAAGCATTATTAATTAATACACTAATTAAAAGTGATAAAGCTAAACCAATTATGGTTACTCCACCTGCAAAAATCAAACTAACTATTAAAGTTTTTAAATAATCAGGTGAAGAAAAAAGATCGTTAAAATTTTGTAAACCCACAAACACTTTATTACCACCAAATATAGAGGTAGTAAAAAGACTTAACTCCAAAGATTTATAAGTAGGATAAAGAATAAAAATAGTCACTATTATGAACTGTGGAATAGATAATAAATATGGCAGTTTTTTGTTACTAAACTTGTATTGTTCCATCTAAATTCCCTCCATTAATATCCAGCCCCCCACTTTTAAATGAGGGGCTAGTATTATACATTTAAATAGATATTTTATTCTACATTAGCTTCAATATATCTTTGTAATCTTTGATTACTTTTTTCTACTGCATCATCAAGAGCTTTTTCAACTGTTTTACCTTCAGAGAAAATACTTTCTATTTCTGATAAAACAATTTCTCTAATTGCAACAAAGTCACCTAATCTTAAACCAGCAAATTCTCCGGTATCGGTTTCAACATTTAACTGGTTAAAAGCGGTTGCGTGGTTTGGATTTTCATCAAACCAACCTTCTTTTTCTAATTGGTCTACTGCATCTTGAGTTACTGGTAAATAACCAGTTTCTTTATGCCATCTTACTTGTTGGTCTACAGAAGCAATATAGTCTAAAAATTCAGTTATTGCTTTATATTCTTCATCACTATGACCGTCATATACCCAAAGAGTTGCTCCACCAATCAATGAATTGCCTTGTGGATACCCTTCTTTATGTGGTATAAAACCTGAACCTATTTCAAATTCAGCACCTTCTTTAAATCCACCAAGATAAGCTGTGGAGGTAATGATCATACCAGTTTGACCTGTTAAGAATGAAGGATTAGGTGTCCCTTCACGACCTTCATAAGTAAAGATGTCTTGTTCTTCCCAGCTTTTTAACTGTTTGAAAAGTTCAACACCAAAATCACTATTGATTTTTAATTCGGATGCATGACCCGTATAACCATTATTATTATTGGTAATCGGCTGTCCATGCCAGGTAAACATGTTTTCGGCAAGTACCCAAGAAGGCCAACCAACTGTTAAACCATTTTCTACTACTCCGCTTTCAACTAATTTTTTACCGTATTCTTCTACTTCTTTAAAAGTGGTAGGTGGTTGTTCGGGATCTAGACCTGCCTCTTTAAAGGCATCTTTATTGTAGAATAAAAATGGAGTGGATGAATTAAAGGGTAAGGAGTATAAATTACCATCTACTGAATAGTAGGCTTTAAGTGGTCCTATAAAATTATCCCAATCAATTTCGACATTATTTTCTTCAAATAATTCATATACAGGTTTTATAGCATTACTGTCTAATAAGGTTTGAGTACCTACTTCATATACTTGAACTATGTGTGGTGCGTTGCCAGTTCGGTAAGCTGCTATTGAAGAGGTAAGCACTTCTGAATAACTACCCCTATGTACAGCATTTACATGAATATCGGGATGTGTTTCATTAAAGTCCTCAACTAAACTTAAAGTTACTTCCTGAATATGACCAGATAATGCGTACCAAAAGTCAATTTCAACATCTTGAGCCTGACCCACTACTGTAAAAGAACCAATAAATGCCAGTAGTAGAAATAAAACTAAATACTTTTTCATTTTTTGTCCCCCTTTTAATTTTCAAAAATGATTTAAATACTTTTTTGTCTTTGATACCACCTCCATATTTTAGTAGACTTTCAATAAGAAAACATTTTGCATAAAAAATAGTGAAATATATGAAATAAGAGCTGAAGTTAGGGGAGTAACTACCCAACCCAAACCAATATTCCTAAGAACAGTTAAATTAATATTTC
>JAIPEX010000057.1 GCA_021736945.1 Halanaerobiales bacterium
CCAGTTGTGTTATAATTATTTTGACACATGTCGGTGCCTCCTTGTTTTGTTTGGCTAGTTACTAACATTATAAAGGAGGTTACCGGGATGTGTCTATTTTTTTTATACTACGTGCATTTAATTATACATTTCAGCATATTACAGAAAATGGTATATTAACTTGGCAATCCCAACCTAGTCAGAAAATAGATAATAAAGTAATAAATAGATTGATAAATCATGACCATAATAAAGATAATATTTATATATTTTTAAGAACAGATAGAAATAGAGATTATACTTATTTATGTAGATTAGCATATGTAAGTCATGATAAAGAAAGAGAACAACCTGTATATTTCAAATGGCAAATTATAGACTGGAATATCACAGAAAAAAAGTTAAAAGAGATGAATTTAACTTTAAAAAAATCTAAAAAAGATAAAGAAAAGAAAAAAGAGGATAATGTATTAGAAGTTCATGATCCACCCACTTCATATAATGGTATAAACACAGGTGTAAGTTCAGAAGAATTCAAAGGGCAACAAGTTGATTTTTCAGAAGTAGAAGCTAACAATGAAGAAATGGGACTAGCTGGTGAGAAATTAGTCTTAAAACATGAGTATAATTATCTTATAGATAATGGTAAAGATGAGTTAGCGGAGAAGATAAAACATACTTCTGTGATCGAGGGTGATGGAGCCGGATATGATATAAAATCATATACATTGAAAGGGGAAGTAAAGTATATTGAGGTGAAAACTACTAAAGGTGGTAAGAATACTCCATTTTATATTACCCTTAATGAACTTGCTTTTTCTGAAAGATATAAAGAAAATTATTATTTATATCGTGTTTACAATTTTGATACTGCACTGAATTATGGCAAAGTTTATTATAAAAAAGGTAATATAAAGAAAAATTTCAAATTAGAAGCTGTTAAATATAGGGCTAAGTAAAATATTAAGTAATAAAAGTAGAATTTATTAGTAATTGACAAGGTGTATTTTAAATATTCAAAAACAGGGTAAAAATGGCGAATAAGATACTATAATAACCATAATTAATCGAGTAAAAATAATTTTAGACATTTTAAGTATTATAATCAAAAATCTTAAAACCCTGCATTAAACTTTGCAATCTAAATGAAGATAATTATATTTTTTAGAAAATGTATTTGAAGTGTTTAATTATATAAAAAGAGCTTAAAAAATGTAGAATAATAATTTTTAAGCCCCTCTTTTTAAGAGGGGCTTTTCATCAGTATTATAAACAATTCCCATCATTTTATCAATTATTCATTAAAAACTTTAATTTATCAGATATATTTGACAACCCGCATCCTGCTTCTTTACCTTCATAAAGTTTACATTTTGTGGTACATTTTTTTAATTCATCACTTGATGATAGGAAAGGACATATTTTATCTTCATTTTTCATATTACCACTCCTCGTAAGTTAGTCGTATAAGACTCCTCTATTTTGCTTTCTATTATTAGGGTATCTTATTTTGAGATTAATTTAAAGTAATAGGTTAACGAATTTAGAAAAACACAAAACAATTATTTAAATTTTCTAAAAATTATTGACAAATGGTGAGAAAATATATATAATTAACTTGTAATAACAACATTACATGATGTGGAGGTAATTATATGAATAATGAAATTAAACAAGATAGCCCACTATCATTATATTATCAGTTAAAACAAATAATAA
The DNA here is from genome assembly GCA_021736945.1 of Halanaerobiales bacterium. Lineage (GTDB taxonomy): Bacteria > Bacillota > Halanaerobiia > Halanaerobiales > M55B127 > M55B127. The sequence continues at coordinate 1,699 of JAIPEX010000057.1, forward strand.
AAAAGAAAATTGAAAATGGAGAATATCAAGAAAATGATAAATTGCCTTCTGAAAGTGAACTTTGTGAAAGGTATGATATTAGTCGGGCGACTGTTAGACAAGCCCTAACTGAACTTCAAAATGAAGATTACATATATAAAGTCCATGGTAAAGGTTCATATGTTTCTTCTAATAAGTTAGAACAGGATTTATTAAAATTCTATAGTTTTACCAATGAAATGAAAAAGATTGGAAAAGAACCCAGTTCAAAAGTTATAGATTTTGAATTAATAAAATGTGATCAAAAAATTGCCGAGCAGTTACAAATTGAAGAAAATGAAAAGGTGTATAAATTTATCAGATTAAGACTAGCTGATAATGTACCTATGATGTTAGAATATACCTATCTTCCATATAAAGAATTTGCTGATTTTCCATCCGAAGAATTGGACTATAGACCATTATATGATATCTTAACAATTAATTATAATGTATCATTTTCTAAAGCAGAAGAAATATTTAGAGCTACTTTACTGAGAGAGTATGAAGCAGGGAAATTAAATTGTGTTGAAGGAGGTCCGGGTATATTACTTGAAAGAATAACCTATGATATTAATGAAACCATAATTGAATACACTAAAAGTATTTCTAGAGGTGACAAATTTAAATACCATGTAGTATTAGAGAAATAGTTTTTATAAAAAATCAGGTTTTTATATTTTTATCGAACTTATTATAACAAGATGATAAGATAATATGTTAATTTTAAAGGAGGATGCAAATGAAAGAATATGGGAAAGACTGTTATCAGGATATTTTAAATCAGGATTTAGCTTGGGGAAGTTTTCTGGAAGACGAAAAAGAACATGAAAAGGTAATAAAAAAAATAAAAAGGAATAACATTAAGAAAGTTATCTTTATTGGATGTGGTTCTTCCTATTATATTGCCATTTCTGGCGCTTTTATTTTTAAAAAAATTACTGGTATAGAAAGTGAAGCTGTTCCTGGCTCTGAAATGATGTTTAATCCTGAAGTATATTTACCCAGCACTCTATCTAATAATGAAAAAACATTATTAGTCCCAATCTCTAGATCAGGACAGAGTATAGAAATTATTGAAGCGATGAACCAGTTTAAAGAAAATGATAATATTATAAAACTAGCTCTAACCTGTAATAAAAAAAGTAAATTGGTAAATATAACCGATCATTACATATATTCTAAAAGAGGGCTAGAAAAAAGTTTAATTATGTCACGTTCATTTACAAGTATGTTATTGGGGATATTATTAATGGCATCTCTTTGGGTGAAAAATACTCAATTAGTTAAAGAATTAAAGCAATTGCCTACTTTATTTAAAAACAATATTAAAGATTGGGATCAGTTAATTGAAGGTCATGTAACTGATTTTGACTATGAAAAATATGAGTTTTTGGGTCAAGGAAGCTATTTTGGTATAGCCAATGAAGCTATGCTCAAAATGAAGGAGATGGCTATTACAGTGTCTGAAGACTTTCACAGTCTTGAATTTAGGCATGGTCCTAAATCTATAGTAGATAGTAATACTTTAATAACTCTTTTTATTGGTGATAAAAGCTATCAAAGAGAGAAAAAGCTTTCAGAAGAATTAAAATCATATGGTGGAGATCTTTTTATAATTGGTAATAGTTTGGATGATAAAATCAAAGAACTTTCTCCCCTTTATTTCGAGATTAATTCAGAACTTAAAGAGGAAATTTTAAGTCCGCTTATATTAGTACCAGCTCAGTTGTTAGCTTATCATTTAGCGTCTAAAAAGGGTTTGGATGTAGAAAATCCAAAAAATCTTTCGAAAGTAGTTGAAAATATATAAGAAATGATAAATATGGAAGAAAACAAATTAATATTATGTGATTTTGATGGGACAATAACAGAAAAGGATGTTAATGATACTGTATTTGATTTTTTTGGAAATGAGAAAAACAAAAAAATAGAACAACAATATATTAATAATCGTATGAGTGAAAGAGAAGCTTTGAAAAAGCATTATTTAAATTTAAATGTAAGTGAAAAAAACTTTTTGAACTATATTCTCAATAATATTAAGATTGATAGCTATTTTTCTCAATTTTTAAAACTAATAAGTGAAAAAGAAACAGAGTTTGCGGTGGTAAGTGGTGGTTTCATAAACTACATTAAACCATTATTTAAAAAATACAATATAAATATTAATTTTAAAATTCACGCCAATAAATTAACCTTTGATAATAAAACAATAAATACTGAGTTTCTACATGATATTGAGACCTGTCACCAAGATTTTGGAACCTGTGGTAACTGCAAATATAAAATTGCTAAAAAATATAAAAGGAATTTCGATCAAATAATATATATAGGAGATGGAATGACTGATAGATGTGTAGTGGAATTAGCAGATCATCTTTATGTTAAATCGAATAGTCGTTTAGAAAAGTACTGTGATAAAAAAGAAATAAAGTATATAGCATTTGATTCATTTTTAGATTTATACCACATGTTTAAGGAGGACAAAAGAAATGCCTTATCTTGGGATTGATGGTGGTGGAACTAAAACAGAATTCATTATGATCGACAAAAAGGGAAATAAATTGTACTATTTAAAAGAAAAATCTATTGATTACAAAAGAATTGGTAGGAAAAAATTTACATATATCATTAAAAAAAGTATTAATAGAATTGTAAAGGAAACCAAGATTAAATTAGATGATATTGAATATACTTTTTTGGGTATACCTTGTTATGGAGATGAATTAACCAAGCAAGAAGAAAAAGATATTGATATGATAGTTAAAAAAATTTTAGGAAATAATAATTATAAACTTGGCAATGATGTAGAAGCAGGGTGGGCAGGTTCACTGGCCTGCAAACCGGGAATTAATCTTGTGGCAGGAACTGGGGCAATCGGGTTTGGAAAAGATGCAAAAGGAAATAAAACTCGTGCTAGCGGTTGGGGGCACAAAATAGGTGACGAGGGATCTGCTTATTGGCTAGGAAGTAGATTACTTAATGCATTTACAAAACAAGCTGATGAGAGAAAGAAAAAAACTTTAATCTATTCGCTTGTTCGTCAAAGATTGTCTTTAAAAAATGATTTTGAAATAATTAATTTAATAACCGATAAAAATAATTTCGGTAGAAAAGAAGTAGCTAATTTAGCACTAATATTATATGAAGCAGCTAGTAATGGAGATGAGGAAGCAGTTAAGATATATAGAAAAGCTGCTAATGAATTGAGTCGAGTTGTAATAGCAATAAATAACAAGCTAGACTTTGTTGAAAAAGAAGTAACGGTAACTTATTCAGGGGGAGTATTCAATGCAGGTGATTTGATTTTAAAACCGCTTAAAAATATTTTGAGTGAACAAAATTTTGTACTTGAAAAACCTATTTTAAAGCCGGTCACCGGCGCTGCATTGTATGCACTTATTTTAGATAATAATAAGAAATCAACTGATAAGATAGTAAATAAGTTAAAAAGGAAAGAAGGGGTTGTTACAATAGATGGGTGAAAACAAAAAATTCAAAATACTGATTGCCTCAACTACATTTGAAGGGGTAAATAAAGCTTATGAGGTTCTAAATAACGAGGATTTTAAAATTTTTAAAAAAGATAAAAATGACAGACAAAATTGGGTTAAAGAAGATTTAATTGATGCTGTAAAAGGAAAAGATGGAATTATTGTAGGTGGAGAATATAATATAACTGAGGAAATAATACAAGCTAGTGACAAGCTAAAAGTAATTTCACTAAACTGTAATGGTTATAATAATGTGGATGTGAAAGCTGCAACCAAAAAAGGAATAGCAGTAACTAATACTCCGGGAATCAATAATAATGAAGTTGCAAACTATATAATGGGCCAAATACTAGCTTTAGTAAGACATATTGTAAAAGCAAATCAAGTAATAAGAAAAGGAGAGTGGGTTACTGAAGACATTAGCAGTAGCATTGGGCTTAAAGGCAGCATTCTTGGACTAATCGGGTTGGGTTCTATCGGACAACAGGTAGCACAAAGGGCTAAATGTTTTGATATGAAAATTATAGCTAATGTAAGACATCCTTCCGATGAAAGAGCAGCAAAATATGGTGTTGAGTTTGTATCGAAAGAACAAATATATAAGAAATCAGATATAGTGGTTTTAAGCTGTCCCCTTACAGAAAAAACCAGAGGCTTAATTGATGAAAAAGAACTTAAAATGATGAAAAAAAATTCTTATATTGTTAATACAATGCGGGGACCTATTATAAAAAAGCAGGCCCTCTATAAGGCCCTGAAAAAAGAATGGATTGCTGGAGCCGCTTTGGATGTTTTTGATGAAGAACCGTTACTCGAAAGCAAATTTTTTAAATTGAATAATGTAATATTAACCCCCCATATTGCAGGACTAGTAAAAACTTCTATAGAAGCTGCAGCAGTATTAGCAGCTGAAAATTTAAAAAATATACTTTTAAATAACAATAGTGAAAATAAAGTAAATTAAAATTTTTAAAGTTAATTTTTAAAAAATTCAATAATTTATCAATAAAAACCCAAAATTAAAAAATAAGAAAGGAGTGATGTGCCTTACAAATAGAAAAATAAATCTAGTTAAACGAAGCAGGAAGTTGAAAATGAATAGGTTGTTTTAAAATAACAGAGGAGGAATATAATGAAAAGATTAATTACATTATTATTAGTTTTAACTTTAACTTTAACTTTTACAAGTGCAGTAATAGCCCAGGAAGTAACAATTAGGTATTGGACCCAGGATGCTGCTCCTTATGTAAACTCAGCAGAAAGAAGTATTGAGGCCTTTGAAGCTGAAAATCCTAATATCAATATTAAACTAGAAACATTTTCTGAATATAGAACCAAAGTAACTACTGCTTTTGCTACTAAAACTGAAGGAGATGTAATTGAAATATATGGCTCAATTGCAAGTTTTGCCAAAGGTGATTCAATCTTACCGGTTCCAGAGAAAGTTATGACAAAAGAAGAGATAGAAAATACTTATATACAGGCTGCTCTCAAGAATAAACAACTAGAAGGGACATATTATGGTTTACCCGAAGAACTTAATATGGAAAGCCCAGGTCTTTTAGTAAATGTTGATCTAGTCGAAAAAGCAGGCATGAAAATACCAGAAGAATGGGATGAAAATAATGGTCCGGCTAATTGGTCGGAATTAATTAAATTTGCTAGAAAGTTGACAGTTATAGAAAATAATGTAATGAAACAAGCTGGTTTGGGAGTTGTGAATGGTCAAGAATCCTCTATGTTCTTATCATTAATTTGGCAAATGGGTGGTGATTTTAGAGATCCTGAAAATAAGGAAATACATTTTGATACCAAGATTGCCCGTGATGCTGTTAAGTTTATGAAAAATTTAATTGAAGGTGAAAACAGAGTTCACTCTACTAATTTCTCTGGTAGAATGGATGCTTTTATGGAACGATCAGCTGCTATGACTATTGGTGCTCCCTGGTATGCTGCATCTTTTGATATGCAAGCGCCAGATTTGAATTATAAGTATTATAATCTACCATCCTTTATAGAAGGAGCAGATCCCTATTTTGTAGGTGAAGGTGGTTGGGGTTATATTGTTAGTTCTCGTACGGAAAACCCTGAGGCAGCCTGGAAATTTGTGGATTTTATGATGAATAGAGAAAATCAATTTAAATGGGCTGAAACTGTAGGAGCTATTTCTTCAAGACAGGATGCTGATGAATACTTTACCGGTGATGACCCAATTTCTAAAGCGATTCGAATTGCTGAATATGCAAAGGAACCTGGTGCTTATACTCTTGACACAGGACAGTTAGTATGGTCAATAGTTCGTACTAATTTAAGGTCTATGCTTCATAATGAAGTAAGTATTGATGAAGGGCTCAAAAATATGGAAGAAGAAGCCAATAGAATGATTGAAAGAAATTATTCTAGAGGAGAGTAGTATATAATTAATTTATCACAGGGTGGCCTATTATAGGTCATCCTGGGATAAATTTTAGGAGGACAGACAGGATGCTTAAAAAAATATTTAACTACAACCGGAAAATGGATAGAGCTTTATTTATAATAATAGGTTTAGTACCAACATTTATTTGGTTTTTCTTCATGTTTTTTTATCCAATTTTCAGGATTTTCAAAAAGAGTTTTTATGACTGGAATTTAGCCTATCAGATTGATAAATTCGTTGGTTTTGAAAATTTTATTGAGTTGACTAATGATAGAGTATTTTTAATTAGTCTTGAAAACACCTTTTTTGTTGTAATTTATATAGTACCCGCAACAATTATTTTATCCTTAGTTGTTGCAATATTATTAAATAACTTTGGGGATAACATTAGAGAGTTTTTTACACCTATTTATTTCTTGCCGGTAATTACTTCCATGGTGGCAGTGGGTATTGTTTGGAAATGGCTGTATCATCCATCTTATGGATTATTTAATTATCTTTTACAATTGGTAGGTTTACCCATACAACCTTTCCTTAATAGTCCTAGTCAATCTTTAGAATCGGTCTCAGCTGTTGTTGTTTGGAGAAATATAGGATATTTTGCTGTTATTATATTGGCTGCTCTACGTGGCATACCAGATACATATTATGAAGCTGCTAAAATAGACGGAGCAAATAGATGGCAAGAGTTTATACATATTACCCTACCACTATTAAAGCCTACTCTTTTATTTACTAGTATTATGGCTATAATTAGGGCATTTAAAATATTTATTCCAATACAGATAATGACCGATGGTGGCCCAGGCAACAGTTCTATGGTACTTGTTTTAAATATCTATAAAAATGGTTTTGAATTTTTAGAAATGGGATATGCCAGTGCAATGACAGTAGTGTTGTTTTTTGTAATAATGTTTATTACAGCTATACAATGGAAGTTTATCAGAAGTGAATAATAAAGGATGGTGAGAAATAATGTTTAAAAAAATAAAAGAGCTCGATTTTATTAAAATACTCGGTTTTATATTATTAGTATTGGGCGGCATTTTCATGTTTTTGCCTTTTTTCTGGATGGTCCTATCATCAATAAAACCAGCAAGAGAATTATTAAGAATGCCTCCAACTTGGATACCAAATGAGTTTACTTTGCAGAACTTTGTGGGAGTTTTTGAAGCTATGCCTTTTGGAAGATATTTTTTCAATAGTGTTTTTGTTTCAACAATAAATACTATAGTGGGTGTATTTTCAAGTGCATTAACTGGATATATTTTTGCTAAATATCAATTTAAAGGAAGTAATATACTCTTTCTTTTCATTTTAGGAGCTTTAATGATACCCTTTCAGGTTATTATGATACCTTTATATAATATAGCGGTTTCATGGGGCTGGAATAACTCATATTTAGTTTTAACTATACCCTATTTCTTTAATATATTTGGGATATTTTTGATGAGACAATTTATGTTAACTGTGCCTGATGATTTAATTGATGCGGCTACTATAGATGGTTGCTCTCATTTTGGTATATTCTTTAGAATAGTGCTACCGATAGTAAAACCAGCTATTGCAGCTTTAACTATCTTTTTATTCATGGCAAGCTGGAACTCTTATCTGTGGCCATTAATCACTATTGATTCACCGCAGTTTACAACCTTGCCATTAGGATTAGGTAAGTTTTCTTTTTATAGAGCAACTCAGTATGACCTACTGATCGCGGCTTCTTTAATGGTTTTACTGCCAATTATAATAGTTTTTATTATTGCCCAAAAACAGTTCATTAGAGGTATAGCTTTATCAGGAATGAAAGAATAGAAAGCGGTGAAATAATGAGTACACAAAAAATTGATAAACTCGTTTCAACTTATAAAGAAAATAAAATGTTTAATTCATATACGAAATCTCTTTTAAAGGGAAGTTATATTAGAGCTGTAAACTATCATGAAACTTATCCTCAAGATAAAGAAAAATTTGAAAAGCAACTTGCTTTTTTAGGCCAATATTATACCTCAGTTAATATGGAAGATTTGGATAAATTTTATAAAACAAAGAGGTGGCATAAAAAGAAACCGGGCCTCATAATTTCTCTTTTTGAAGGTTATAAAAATAATTATGAAGTGTTTTATCCTTTACTCGAAAAATATGGTTTTGTTGGTTGGTATTTTGTACCTGCTCAATTTCTTGAAATTGATGTAGAAAAGCAACAACATTTTGCGGATAGTCATATGATATATTATAACAAGAACATATATAATGGTGAACGAATAGCAATGAAATGGGACGAATTAAAAGAAATTGATCAAAATCAAGTAGTATGTAGCCATACGATGTCTCATTTTAGATTTGATAATGAAACGTCTGATGAAGTTTTGAAGAGAGAAATCATAGGTTCTAAAGAACTACTTGAAGAAAAATTAGATTCAAAGATAGATGTTTTTTGCTGGCTGGGAGGAGAAAATTTTAAAAAAGGTTCTAAAGTGTCCAAATACATTCATGAAGCTGGTTATAGATATCTTTACAGTAATAATAAAATAGAAAAAATAGGTTAGGTGATTGAATTATGGATCAAATTATAGATTTCATATCCGAAAATTTAAATTTAGAGAAAATAAATAATGAAGATAAAGAGATAATAAATATTAGAGAAGAGCGCAATGTAGGAGAAGCAGGTGTACCTGTGTACCTAATATTGGAGGATCTTACTGACCAAGCAAGTGAGCCTATAGAATCCGGTGACAGTATGTTTAACCTATTACTGGTAATTTCAGCTATACATTATTTGGATTATCTGGTAAGCGAAGACGAAGTTATTGATTCTGATAAGTTCAGCAAGGTTTTAGGAGTTTTGGCTGAAAAATATTTTGATTTTTTATCCTATCAGTCTTGGGAATAATGAGGTGGTGTAATGAAAAGAAATAAATTTTTGAATAAAATAAAAAACGGAAGTTATATTAGAACAATAAATTATCATAATACCCCCGACCATAATAAAGAACAATTTGAAAAACAGCTTAAATATTTTGCCGAATATTTTTTTTCAGTAAATGAAAGAGAACTTGAAATATTTTTGAAAGAAAAAAAATGGAATAAAAACAAACCTGGTCTTATTATTGCTATGTACAACGGGTATAGGAATAATTATGATATTATGTATCCTTTATTAAAAAAATATGGATTTACAGGCTGGTTTTTTGTGCCTTCGGCTTTTATAGATGTGGACTCCCAAAAACAAAAAATATTTGCCGAACAGCACACTCTTCAAGTGATTAAGGATGAATATAAGGACGGCAGATATGCCATGAATTGGTCTGAATTAAGAGAGATAGCAAAAAATAATGTTGTGGGATGTCATACCAAAACACATGAAGAAATAATAAAAACTTCTACCGAAAAAGAAATGGAAAGAGAAATTGTTGAATCAAAATTAGATATAGAATATGAGATTAATAAGAAAGTGAATTCCTTTTGCTGGCTGGGAGGCTATAGATATAATTATAATCCTGAAGCAGCTTATTTTATAAAAAAAGCTGGTTATAAATTCATGTTTGGTAATGGAATAATAGAAAGAATTCAGTAAATTTGTATAATAACTTATTATTTTAGTTTTATTAGCAGAGGAGGAAAAGTAATGAATAATAATTTACCGCCTGCCTATAGGGCAGATATTTCTTCATTAAGGTCTGTACATATAGTTAATGATGGGTTAAAAAAAGTTTTGAATGAAATTAGGTCTCATGAATTCGAATGCCAAATCCATTATGATTTTATTGAAAACTGCGGTTCTCACTGGAATGGTTATCGTTGTTTTCTAATGGATACAAAAAAAAGGTCACTTTATTATCTCCATATTGGAATGATTTTTCATCCTGATACCAAAAAGGGAATTATGGTTGAACTAGATAAAGAAAGTAATTTAAATTATTATCAGAAAGTAAAAGGAAGGATTCAAAAAGGGAAAAATTACTCTATAAATAAAGAGGAAAAGGATTATTTAAAATTATTTTTAAAAGATGACATTTTAGAAAAGATGAATAGTAGTAATGTAATAAATGAGCAATTAAAGGTTTTACAAAATTTTCTTGAAGAAGCGTTGTTAGCAATCATTAAGGGGGGTAGATAGTAATGACCTCTAAGTATTTAAAAAGTCCATTTAACATTAATTTAGACAATTTAGAAACAGTACCTTATCTCATAAAGATGATTGAAAGGGCGGTTGAAGAACTTAATGGAAGCGATTATTACTGTGAACTCGATGTTAATTGTGAACATAACTTTGGTAATTATGCATCTGGATACCGCGTATTTTTAAAAAATAAACAAGAAGATATTTCTTTGTATGTATATACGGGTATAATCTATAGTTATAAAAAAGATCCAGCGGGATTATTTACTGAAGTTGATAGAAATAATAACAAAAAATATTTTAACCAAATTGATGAGAATATAAAATCGAACAGTTATTATACAATAAGCCAAAAAGAAGATGGTTTTTTAAAATTATTTAATTCAGATTATGAAAGATATATAAAATCAGATAATGAAGTCCAATATAATCAATTAATAAAATTCATTAATCATTGTTTTAAAGCTTTTTTAAAACCATTGGATACTTTAGGTTAAATAAAAAAGGAGTGAAATTTATGAATAGAAGTGATGAAATCTTAAAAAGGCCAGAAAGTTCCTTTAATAGAAGCCTATATAAAGCAATGGGTTATTCAGATGATGACCTTGCAAAACCAATAATTGGGATTGCAAATTCTTGGAGTACTTTAGTACCTGGACATTTTAATCTAGACAAAGTAAGTGATTATGTTAAGAGAGGAATCTATAGAGGAGGAGGAACAGCAGTTGAATTTGGGGTTATTGGTTCCTGTGATGGTCTTTCCCAGGGTAATATAGGAGGCAATTATATTCTTCCTTCCAGAGAAATTATTGCAAATAGTGTGGAAACTATGGCCCAAGCTAATCAACTCGACGGTCTTGTTTTACTAGGGTCTTGTGATAAGATTGTACCTGGAATGTTAATGGCAGCAGCCAGGATAGATATTCCAGCTCTTTTAATTCCAGCCGGACCGATGCTGGGCGGTATAGAATTTGATGGTCGCAAGTCAGATGTAACATCTATATCTGAAGCTTTGGGTATGTTAAAAGCTGGTAAAATTTCTGAAGATGAGTATTATGATCTTGAGGAACTTTCCTGTCCTTCCTGTGGATCATGTTCATTTTTAGGTACAGCTAATACAATGTGTTCAGTTTCCGAAGCACTTGGTATGACATTGACTGGAGGGGCTTTAATACCCGCTGTTCACCCTGAACGTTTACGAATGGCTTTAAAAACAGGAGAGACTATTTGCAATTTGGTAAAAGAGAATATAACAGCAAGAGACATTATAAATGACCAATCATTAGAAAATGCGGTAAAAGTCACATTGGGAATAAGCGGTTCTACTAATACAGTTATCCATCTAACTGCAATTGCACATGAAGCAGATGCAAATATTGATATTATGGAAGCTTTTGATAATTATAGTAAAATTACTCCCCAAGTTGCTAAGGTGAATCCAGCTGCCAAATGGGATATGGAGGATTTCTGGCAGGCTGGTGGAATTCCTAAGGTAATGGAAAGCTTAAAATCTGTTCTTAATTTGGATATAATTACTGGAACAGGTAAAACTTTAAAAAAGAATCTTAAAGAATATAAATACCGTTTTCCAGAAAATAAAGAAATAATAAAAGACTTTGAACAACCTTTTAATGAATCTGGAGGACTTGCTGTCCTACGAGGTAATCTTGCACCAGATACAGCAATTAGCAAACCTGGTGCAATCGATCCGAGCCAGTGGCATTTTAAAGGCGAAGCCAAAGTTTTTAATTCTGAAGAAGAAGCAGAAAAGGCAATATTAAATAAAGAAATTAAAGCCGGAGATATAGTAGTAATTCGTTATGAAGGGCCAAAAGGAGGTCCTGGTATGCGGGAAATGTTTAAAGCTATGAAATATATTTATGGTATGGGGCTGTCTAAAGAAACAGCCTTAATTACGGATGGAAGATTTTCGGGTACTAATAATGGTTGTTTTGTTGGCCATATTTCGCCTGAAGCTGCTGAGGGTGGGCCACTTGCAATAGTCAAAGATGGAGATCAAATAACAATAGATGTTAAAAAAGGGATCCTAAAATTACATGTCCCTGATGATGAAATAGAAAAAAGATTTGAAAAGTGGTCTGCTCCTGAACCTAAAATTAAAAACGGATATTTATCTATTTATTCAAAATTGGCTGCTTCAGCAGCGGAGGGAGCTATCTTAAAATAGGAGCATTCCTGTTAGGTAGTTAAATCAAATTGGACAAAGAAAAAGCCTCCTTGGTATTATATATACGAGGTGTCAGAAAAACTGACCCTTAAGTTAAAAATACCAAGGAGGAGGTAACACAAATGAATAGTAAC
>JAIPEX010000058.1 GCA_021736945.1 Halanaerobiales bacterium
CAATAATTTCTTTATAATATTCATTAACCTTTTGTTTTAATATTTTCGCCTTTTCTTTTCCCTGGGGAGTTAAACTAGCTAGGATTACTCTACCATCATTTTTTGAGCGGTTTTTTTCAATATATCCATCCCTAATTAAATTGTCTAAAATTCTGGTAATAGTACTTCTATCCAAGTTCATCTTCTCACTGATTTCATTCATAGACAAGGAATCATTTTTAAGTAGATAGATTAGAATATAGCTCTGGGAAATAGTAAACCCTTCATCAGTAATTGCATTCCTTTCAAACACTCTTAGAGTTCTAACTAAATTTTGAATCATTTCTCCAACTTCGTTTACACAACAATCTAATCCTTCTTTTTTTATCTTCTCTTCTAACATAACTTTCACCTCAATTTAATTGTATAATACAAGTATTCATTTGTCAACTATATATTATTTCTATTTTAGTATCTTATTTCAATAAGGTTCCTTCCATGATCATTACTGCTTGCCCACTCAAATATACTCTGTCTTTGCCCAATCTGATTTTTAAGGTGCCTCCTCTATTGGAAGCCTGGTAGGCAGTAAATTCATTTTTGTTTAACTTCTTTTTCCAGTAAGGAGCCAAACAACAATGAGCTGAACCCGTGACCGGATCTTCATCAATTCCAATTGCAGGTGCAAAAAAACGAGACACAAAATCATAGCAATTAGAATCAGCTTTACTTGTAACAATTATACCCCTAGCATCTACTTCTTTTAACATTCTAAAATCAGGATTAATCTTTTGAATAATTTCTTTATTATCAACCTCAATTAAATAATCCATACGATTTTTTCCTACATATTTAGGTTTTACGTCTAGGGCCTTTATAAGTTTTTCAGGTGGCTCAACTTCCTTTTCGGCTTCAATCGGAAAATCTAGTTCGATCCAATCCCCTTTGCTTTTTGCGGTTAATACTCCACTTTTGGTGTGAAAGTCTATATTTTCTTCTCTTTTAGCATTTTCTGTTTCCCAAAGCACTTTGGCACTTGCTAAAGTAGCATGACCGCATAGATCAACTTCATGTGTTGGAGTAAACCACCTTAAATTATATTTTCCTTCTTTTTTATGTATAAAAGCAGTTTCAGGTAAACTCATTTCCTCAGCTACATTATACATCCATTTATCTTCTTTTGATTCATTTAAAATACAGACGGCTGCGGGATTGCCTTTATAAGGTTGATTGGTAAAGGCATCTACTTGATATATTTTCACCCTTTTCACTCCTTTCATTTTTAACTATTTCTTATATTAATGATCAAATTCTTTTATCCTTTTAATTTTTTAAATATAATATTTAAAAACCCTGACCTTATTAAGTCAGGGAATAGATTACAACACTTATTAATTTAATTATTTACTCTATTTCTTTAACTCTACCTACAATACCACTTTCAAGTTTGACTTTTATTCCGTGCGGATGGGTAGCTGAATTAGTAAGAATCCTTTTTACTGTACCTTCTGTCAACTTACCACTTCGCTGATCTTTCTTTTGTACAACTTTAACTTTATCTCCAACATTAATATTCTTTCTTTTATTTCCACTCATATATATAATTTCCTTTCTGAAAGAGATTTTGATGCTTTATACATCTTTTCTTTTCTTTTATTTAAATAACTTGTCAACATCATCAACAATTCTTTTGTTTAACTTATTATTAGTACTCATTTTTTCTAATATTTTTACCGCTTCGGTATGACTCATCGGATCTCGATAAGGTCTGTTTTCTCGAAGGGCCTGATAAACATCTAAAACAGCCAACATTTGAGAAGGAAAATCTAGTTCCTTTTTAGTTAGTCCATAAGGATAGCCGCTGCCATCATTCCTCTCATGATGATTGGAAGCCCATTCAGTTATTTCCTCAAAGCCATCTATTGTTTCAAGAGCTTTTCTAGTATAAAAAGTGTGTGCTTTAACGGTTCTATATTCTTTTTTAGTTAAATCACCAGGTTTATCTAATATTGAATTTGAAATAGCCATTTTACCAATGTCATGTAAGTCAGCTGCTATTAACAGTTTATCACTTTTTTCTTTTTTAAAATTGTAATAATCAGACATTATTTCAACATTCCTACTCAATTTTGTAGAATGATAGTTTGTAAATTTTGATTTAGAATCTATAATATCTGAAAATAAGGAAGTGATTTCATGCAGTTCGCTAAAAGTATAATTCCGATCTACTTGTGGGCTTTCGGTTTTTATGGCACTCAATATAAATTGATCTTTTAAATTTAACCAAAAACTTTCATTTTGTGTGATTTCAAGAAATTTTTTAATCATTTTTTCAGAAAACATTTTATTTTTCTGTTCTTTTATTTTCGAAAGCATTTCTTTTCTACTTTTTTCTGGATTATAAAGCAATTCAAAAGAATCTGCTATCGATATAATCTGAGAATAGAGAGGAATCTCATCTTTAGCTTTCTTAAAAAAGCCGCTACCATCATAATTCTCATGGTGGTATAATATGACATTATCATACTCGGAAGTAAAGGGAAATTTCCTAATATTTTCTTCACCAATAACACAGTGTTCTTTAGCTTTTTCCATTTCCTTTTTACTTACTTTCCCTTTGTTTTTAACCCCACCAATATCGTGCATGATCGCAAAGGCAAGTAAGTTAAATTTTTCATCTTTGGATAAATCTAATTTTTCACCTATTTTTAGAGCGACATAACCTACACGTTTACCGTGGTTGGTTACATCATCTAAAATATCTATTTCAATAAAATCTAAAACAAATGAAACCGAAATTAAAAATTGGTTTAAGCTAAAATTCATTACTATTAACTCCTTCTGCTCTATTTAACTGAAATTTATACTACATTACTAATATTAACTTATTTTAATTATACATGCAAACTGCACAAGGAGTGATAACACTAAAATAAAGTGAATATATTCAATCAGTTTATTGCCTCATTATTATATCTCTGCAACAACCCGGCAGGGTAAACCCGACATTCCTGTATATTTAACAGGATAGGTATGAGCAGTGAATTCAACTGAACTATTCTCTTTTAGCACTTCTTTTAGATTACATAAATTTTCAACTATAAAGACATCTTCTTCAGCACAAAACTCATCTATCATCGTATGTTCCTCTTCTCGGCGTATACCTGTAAAATCCACGCCAATTATTGATATGTTTTTTTCTAATAATGTATCTATTAAATCTTTGGATAACTGAGGGTGCTCTTTAAAATATTCTTTTTCTCCATACCCTACATCTTCTATAAAATTTGAATGAAATGCAACAAACATATCAGATTTTATCTTTTCAATTTTTATATCATCTATTTTAATATCTCGGTCTCTAATAGTAGAAACATCAAAAATTATACCGTCGCGCTCTAGATATTCTAAAGGAAATTTTTTATCCATAACATCAAAATGTGTGCCGAGGTGTCCTCCTATAATTCTATTTTGATTTTGTTGAACTTTAGCTCGAATTTCAGGTGTTATTTCCAGTGTTAGGTCTATAAACATTATTGCCCTCCTCAAAATTGTTGAATATCTAATTTTTATTAATTATATTATATATTAGCTGCTGCTTCTTTGTCTAAAAGGATAGTTGCTTTTTCATGAAGTTTTACAAAAGTTGCTGGTATTTGAGGGGTTATATCTTTTTTTATCATTTGTTCTACTGCCCAGGCTTTGTTTTTTCCACTTGCTAATAATATAATATTCTCGGCAGATAAAATTGTTTTGATCCCCATTGTGATAGCCTTTTTGGGAACCATTTCTATATTTTCAAAGTCAGAACTATTAGCAATTCTTGTATGTTCACTTAGTTTTACTACACTGGTCCATACTGGGATTGAATCACTCGGTTCAAGAAACGCTAAATGGCCATTTTCTCCGATTCCTAAAACCAAAAGATCAATTCCTCCAGCTTGAGAGATCTCTTTTTCATATCGGATACATTCTGCTTGTATATCCTCGGCATTACCCTTAGGTATATGAATATTTTCTTCTTTTATATCAACATGTTTAAATAAGTTTTCATACATGTATTTATTAAAACTAGCCGGATGATCTGGTTTTATATCAATATATTCATCTAAATTAAATGTTGTAATTTTATTGAAACTAATATTTTCTTTTTGATAATATTCTACCAATCTTTTATACATACCTAAAGGTGTTCCACCGGTCGGCAGTCCAAGTACACTATCAGGCTTTAATTCAATCTTACCAGCTAATATTCGGGCTGCCTTTTTGCTCAATTCTTCATAATCATTTAAAGTAATAACATTCATGTATAATAGACCAACCTCCTTTAAAAGGTTCTATTTGAATAATTGATTTAATCAGGGAAGCTTTCCTGTCGGAACCTGTTGGCCCTCTATAATATCTGCTAAGGGTTCTATATGGGCCGGAGAATTATCATAGATAAAAATTACAGATGCGTCTTTTATTTTAACAGCAGAATAGGGATTCCCTTGACAAACTGCCAGAACAGGTTGAGTTCTTTTATTCAACTTTTTAATCATTTTATGTTCAGGTGAATTAAGAGAAAAATTCTTTAAAAGAACAATTACTACTGAATCTTTTGTTCTATTTTTTTCTAACTTTTCTAAATCTTTTTGAGTGATTTCTTCAATAACATATCCCTTATTTTTTAATTTCTTTCTTAAAAGTTCTTTATTATCCCAACCTTCATTCTCCCCTTTGTTTTCTACAGGAGATGTTACATTTTTACTAAGGTCTAATAAGACAAGTTTTTCATAATCTTTAGGTTTAAGAGGTATATTATTTTCAGGGTCAGAATAAACAGTAACTGCCTGTCTGGATACTTTTTGGGACAAATTATTCCCTTTATTTAAATATATATTAAACTCTTCCTTTTTGTAATCAGAAGTTTGTTGATTACTGATTTTTTCTTGTTTTAGTTTTAAAATTCTTTTTAGTGAATTATCTATTCTGGCTTCCTTGATCTTACCATTTTTTACTACTTCTAATAATTTTTCTAT
Source organism: Halanaerobiales bacterium (assembly GCA_021736945.1). Classification (GTDB taxonomy): domain Bacteria; phylum Bacillota; class Halanaerobiia; order Halanaerobiales; family M55B127; genus M55B127. The sequence goes on from JAIPEX010000058.1 coordinate 5,001, forward strand.
CGCCTCAATCTGTTTGGAAGGAGTATGTGATATTAAAATCTGATCACTGCCTGCTTTCACAGTCTTGATAGCTCCCTCAACTGTTCCAAATGTAGAGCTAATTCCTTTCATTTCCATACAATCTGTAATAATTAAACCTTGGAAACCTAATTCTTTTCTTAATAAATTAGTGATTATCTCAGAGGATAAAGTTGCTGGTAAATCATCTCTACCTGTTAGAGCTGGAAAAGCAATATGAGCGATCATTATACTATCAATACCATTATCTATCGCGTTTTTAAAAGGAATTAATTCTACATTTTTTAGATGATCCAGTTTATGGTTAATCACTGGTAAGTTGAGGTGTGAATCTGTCGAAGTATCTCCATGGCCTGGAAAATGTTTCCCACAGGCTATTACATTTTCACTTTGTAGTCCTTTAAGATAAGATTTACCATATTGGGCAACCTTTTCAGGATCAGAACCAAAGGACCGTACTCCAATTATGGGATTCTGGGAGTTATTATTGACATCAAGAACCGGTGATAAATTAAAATTAATCCCTAGGTATTTTAACTGTTCCCCTTTTGCCTGAGCAACCTCTTTAGTAAGATCTTGATTCTCAGTTGCTCCAAGTGCCATTGGCCCAGGAAAATGAGTCATTCCTTTAACCCGAGTTACTATTCCGCCTTCTTCATCGGTAGAGAGAAACAAAGGGATCTGTGTACTCTTAAGTGATAAGTTCTGTAGTTTTGCCGATAGTTGAGCTGCTTGTTTAGGGTTAGTAAAATTACGGGCAAAGTATATTATTCCCCCAATTTTATATTTTTCAATCATTTTTGTTATAGATTGGTTTACTTCTTCACCCTCAAATCCTACCATTACCATCTGTCCTATCTTTTCTTTCAAGGACATTCCTTCTATTATATTTTCTATACTTTCCTTTTTTAATCGATCTTCACTATTATATCCCATTTTATTAAACACCCTGCTTTTCAGCCTGTTTATGCTGTTCAAGTTGGTTGAAAATATATTCTTCATCAGGTTCAATTCCTAACTCATGCCAGCCAATTATTAATGCTCCAATTCCAGGTGGAAATTTTGGTTCTCTAAATGTAATAGACTGTATTTCTTTTTTTGCTTTGTTTTTAAATGTTTCTTTCATAATTTGGCTGTTTTCAAAAACACCACCTGATAAAGAAATAATCTGATCTTTCTCACTTAATTCCAATTTTTCAATTACGGTTTTAACCATTTCCAGTAAATCGTCAGTGGCGTTATCAACTATCTCTCGAGCTATATCATCACCAGCTCTAATAGCTTCAAACAATAACGGAGTTAAGTCTGCAATATTTTCTTTACTTATTTCAGGGTTATATACATAATCAATAATCTCTAATGGATCTTCAATACCTAACTCCTTTAAAACTAATTTTGTAAGTTCAGTTGACTGTTCTCTGCCATCAAAAGATTTCATTATCTTTTGTAACATCTTAATAGCGATTTGGTAACCACTTCCTTCATCTCCTATTAAATGGCCCCAACCGCCAACTCTAACAAAATTATGTTTACCGTTCACACCGGCTGCAATAGAACCTGTACCACAGACTAACATAATTCCTTTTAGTTCACCATGTGCATTAGTCAAAGCAGTTTGTACATCATTATTAACAATTATCTTAAAATCATAACCTAGTTGCCTTAATATATTCCTAAGTAAAGTCTTATCTTCAGGACGGTCAACTCCTGCGATACCACTAGAAATTAGGGTAACATCTTCCACATTTATCTTGCTTTTATCACATAAATTTTCTATTAACATTTGCAAGTTTTTTCTTACCTTTTTTATTCCCACGGAATGATAATTGGTCGGACCTACTTTTTCTTTTTGTAATAATTTTTGGTTTTCATCTGCTAAATAACCGACAGTTTGTGTACCTCCACCATCAATCCCAATAACATATTCCATTTATTAAGTTCACCCCATCTTATCTTTTTTCTAAAATTTATTTATAATATATTTATCCTTTCACAGAACCTTGCCTTGCTAATCCTTTTACTATATAGTCCTGTAATAGTAAATAAACTAAAAATATAGGGACTATTGTTAATACAACAGCAGCAGCCTGAAGGCCATAATCCACTCCATAGCGCGAGCTAACTTCATTGAGGAGTACTACTATCGGTCTAACACTTTTATCACTAACCAGGATTAAAGCTGAGAATAAATCATTATAAGACCAAAGAAATGAAAATATTGCTACAGTAGCCATCGCTGGGCGGGACATCGGTATAATTATCTTAGTGAAGATTTGAAATCTACTAGCTCCATCCACAATAGCTGCCTCTTCGATAGAATCGGGAAGTGAAGACATATAGGAACTCAAAACAAAGATCGCAAAAATTAAATTACTAGCCGTATGAGGTAAAATTAGAGCCGGATATGTATTTATTAAATTCAACTTAATCATTAGATCATAAACCGGTATAATCGTTGAAAAAGCAGGAATTAATAAACCTAATGCTACTATTGTAGTAAAGAATTTTTTATACTTAAACTCAAATCTACCTAAAATATAGGCTGCCATTCCCCCGAATAATAGGACAAGGATCGTCGCTGAACCTGACATAATAAAGCTATTTATATAACTTCTAATAATATCTACTCTTTCTACAGCTTTTTGGTAATTAGCCCAATTTAAGGTTTCTGCCAGACCAAAAGGGGTGTCCATGATTTGATCGGTGCCTTTAAAAGAGTTGTTTATCACCCAAACTAAAGGGGCAATTGTTGTTAATGCCCAGAAGATAAGAAAAACATATATAAAAAATCGACCTATATTTGATTTAATAAAAATCCTTTTTAATATATCCATCATGATATTTACCTACCTCCTTACTTTCCAGCTTTTAAATTACATCTTATTACATTCCCGGAGTACCATATCCACCTTCGTCATCACTTTTTAATAATTTATTGGTTAAAACAACTAACAATAATCCAAAGATAACTATAAATACCGCAATTGTGGAACCATAACCGAACAGTCTACGCTGAAAAGTAACACTATATAGATATGTTCCTAACACCTGGGAGGAATTCATTGGTCCTCCTTGGGTTATAATCCAAATCATTGAAAACACTTTAGTAACTCCAGTAATTGCAATAATAATAGAAATCCTGATATCAGAAAATATTAATGGTAAAGTAATATGTCTCGTCTTCTGCCATCTACTTGCTCCTTCTATATCTGCACATTCATACAGAGTCTTAGGAATTTTTGTGATAGCAGTTAAAATTATAATAAAATAAAAACCTACATACCTCCAGGTAACTGGAGCTATAACTGCCCAAAGGGCACTCTTTCTGGTAATCCAACGAATAGGATTGTAGCCCAACCAACTTACAATTGTATTTAATAATCCAAGCCTGTAATTATATATTAAAGAAAATAATAATCCAAGTGCCGCGGCCGAAACAACCACTGGAAAAACATAAACAATTCTAAAAAATTTAGCACCTTTTTTTATAAAATTAACTAAAATTGCAAGGAGTGTACCTACCCCTACCTCAATAACAACTGCTGCAATCATAAAGATTAAAGTATTCCAGATAGCAGTAATCATGCCCGAATCTGAAATTAATTTCATATAGTTTCCTAACCCAATATATCTTGGATTGGTATTTTGTAAAATATAAAAAAAGCTATTATAAAAAGTTCTAAGTAATGGATATAATAAAAATATAAATATAAAAGCAAATGCAGGTATTAAAAACATTGTAATGACCTTTTTGTCATCTTTAAATTGCCTCATCCTGGTTTCCTCCTTAAATAACAACTGACACAATTAAAATAAGGTGGGGACCTCTAAATTAGAGATCCCCTTATTTTACAATTTACTCTTCTCCTCTTCTTGCTTCCATTTCAATTTCTCTTGCTGATTCTAATACTTCTTTAGCAGTTCTTTCACCTTCCACTATATATGGAACTCCATTAACTATTTCCTGGAAGGCCGGTCTAGAAATTTTTGCATCAGTGGGTAAAACTATATTACTTGCTTGATTAGCAAGATCTACTCCTTCTCTTTCTACTCTAGATAAACCTTCTAAATCTTCAACATCAATACCCTTAACAGAGGGTAATCCAGCATTAGCTTCTACTATATCAGCCATAACTTCTTTACTGGTTAGATGTTTAACTAGTTCAATTACCATTTCACCTTTTTCTTCATCTTGATAAGCATCTTTACTGATATAAAAACCAGAAGTGAAACCAGCTATAATTGAACCATATTCTCCTCTGCCTTCAGGTGGTACAGGCATCGGTAGAATTGTCATTGTATCATGAATTTCAGAAAGTGCACCTAAAGCCCAGTTACCTTCAGGAAGCATAGCAACTTCTTTTCTTCTAAACATTTCACGAGGCTGTTCCCAACCCATATTTAATGTATCAACGGGGAAAGCATCCATTTCATAAAGATCTTTGATTAAGTTTAATCCATCTATCCAACCTTGAGGAACACCATCTTTTAAACCAGCATTATGCTGTTCAGCACCGCCCATTACTAAAATAGCATGTTCTAACATATAGTGAGGAATTCTACCTAGTCCTACACCTAATGGAACGATATCTTCTTCATTAAACCTTTCAATAGCAGTCATGAAGTTTTCCCAGTTTGTAGGAAGTGGTACATCATGTTTTTCAAATAAATCTTTGTTAATAAGTAATCCTTCATAAAAACCTGTAACTGGAATACCATAGATATTACCATCATTCCAGCGCTGTTGTTCTAAGGGATCTTCTAAATATCTATCTTTTAATTCAGGATATTCTTGGAATATTTCTTCAGTGTAAGAAACAACATTATTACTGTTGATAATTGGAGAAGCCTGTTCATCTGTGAAGTACATTGTTAAATCAGGCTCATTATTAGACTGGAAGGCATTTTCTATTCTAACTTTAACTGCATCATCCATTGTGGAGGAATCATCATTAATATTAACATCATACATTGATTCAAACTCAGAAATAGCATCCTGATACGCCCCTGAGGCCGGATCAGCACCACCAAACATTGTAAAGACATCTAAATCTACAGCATATGACACCGGTGCAGTCAAGGTAAGAAACAACACAGAAACAATCAAAATCAAACCGGTCTTCTTAAAACTAGAAATCATTTTTAGCCTCCTATTTTTATTGGTTTTTCCTTTTCAACCTTATATTCATCTCAATATCCAAAGTTTTTACCCCTAAAATCACCTCCGATATTTGATCTAATTTTTAAAAAATTTATATCAAATTTTTAACTAAGCTTTTTTTCAAACATAAATTCGTAATCTCTATAAATACATCTGCTAAACTCAAGTACCAAACCTGTTTTAGATAATGTTTTTCTCTGTAGTAATAGTCCGCAGTTTTTTTCATACATTTCCAATAAATCCTTTTGATATTTATTTAATTCAACTGGTTTTATTATGTTTTGAGATTTTTCTAATTCATAATTATATTCAGTACGAAAGATTTCATAAAGTGTTTTTTTATCAAGTAAATCTTTTTCCAAATCTGAAAACAATTCAAAAGATAACCAACTATTCTCTATAACAATTGGGTTCCCATCATCTTTGACTAACTTTTTAACTTTAATAACAATTTCAGTTTCAGCAGGTAATTGCAAATTTTTCTTTATTTCTTCATCAGGAGTAACGTACTCAAATTTTAAAACTTTGCTTTTCATTGAAACTCCTTCAATTTTCATTCTTCCAGTAGAATTTTCTAATATATTGACCATTCCATTTGTTTTATAATCTTTTTCTGCTACAAAGGTACCTTTACCCTGTTCTCTATATAATACTCCCTCTTTAACTAAGGCCATTAAAGCTCTTCTAACTGTTGCTTTACTGACTTCATTTAATTCAGCTATTTCATTTTCACTAGGTACTTTATCTCCTGTCTGTAGATTTTCTTCTTTGATCATTTTGTTTAAATTATTTTTAATTTGTTTGTATAGTGGAATTGTTTCATCTTTTGAAATTTTTTCCATATCTTTTTAAGCCTCCTGACCAGTCTGAAACCCATCTTCTAAAATTATGTATAACTTATATGGTTATGCGTATAAGTTCACTGTAAATACATTATAAAACATTTATTCATAATTTTCAAATATTTTTTACAAATAACTGTAAAGCTTTATTATGATAGGTTTTATAACTGTTATTTTTAAAATTTTTGTATATTTTTTACTTAACTGGTTATACGTATAAGTTTATATTTCATTACTTTTCAAGGTAAAATTTTTTTGCAATTATATTTATTCAGTTTCTTCAACTTTTGAAAGTCGAGTTATAAATAAGATTAAAAACATACTTAAAGCAGCAGCAAAAAACATGACCTTTAGTCCCAAGAGGTCCGCAATATATCCCATTATTGGTGCAACCCCTATAATAAATATTGTTCTAAATTGAGATTCTATCGATAACATGGTAGCTCTTTCCTTTTCTTCAATAATTCCTCCAATATAATCAAGCATAATGGGTCTTCTAATAGTACGGATTACATAGAAAATTAAAAATAAGATAATTACTAAATAAGAAAGTCCATTATTAATTGTAGCTGCAATAGAGACGAGTATAACTACTGTTATCAAATAGATAACATTCAAACTTTTATTGGTTCTTTTAAAAATATTTTTGGCTTTATATGCATTCCGGCTAGCAAAAGAACTTATTAAATTTATGATTGCATAGGAAAAGCCAAGCAGAATTGAAAGTCTTTTCTCTTGAGAAGATATATATGACAAGAATGGTACTGCCATTATTTCTGCCCTTAAGATAGGCTGTAGATAGTCTTTTAAAACTTTAAAATATCCATCATAAATACCGGAGTTTATAATACCTTTTCTTAAATCAGTTAAAATAGTAAATAGATTTTTTATACTCTCTATGCCAGAACGAACAAATTCCTTAATACCAGCCTTTTGATCAATTGGTCCGTTCAAATAATTTGGATAAGTAGAAATTAGTATAAAATCAATTATATAAGGAATTATAGAAAACAAAAATATTAATCTGTAATTACTTCTGACAAATACTATAAATCCGCCAATTACTGCAGAGATTGATGCTCCTATTAGGGAATAAGATTTGGTTCTTCCATAAACTTCTGTTTTCAGATCTGCTATATCATGTACATCTAAATAATTAAAAATAATAGCTTTATGAGTACCGCTTCTGAAAGCTTCACCGATACCAAATAAGATCATTGCAAAAGCCATTGTTAGATATATATTACCTAAATAAAAAATAATAAAGGAAATGATATAGGAAACAAAACAAATTTGTAAGCTAGTTTTGCGTCCATAATTATCAGCATATATTCCAGAAGGTACTTCAAATATATTTTTAGTGATCTCTCTGATAGAAATTAAACTACCTATCTGGAAATATGAAAAACCTATATTTAGAAAAAAGATATATAAGAATGGCTCAAAAAATTTTAAGTTTTTAAAAAATCCATAATAACTAAATTTTTTTATGTTTTTATCTTTTTTTATATTCATGGTAACTTCCCTCTTTTATATGTTTTAAAAATAACCTCCATCCCTATTAATCACATAAAAATGGATGGAGGTTGAATTACAATTATAATGGATATTCAAACTCTATTTCATGTTCTACTTTTATGCCGTGATAACCTATTTCAGGTATCTCCGGTTTTAATTCACGTGCTTTATTAACTGCATCTTCATGAAATGCTACCATGTCAAAACCTTTTAGTTGGTAAAATCTCATCGCATTAACATTATCATTGGTTGTAATTAACCAGACCCGACTACAGTCTAATTCTTTACCTTTATCTATGACAGTTTCTAGCAAACTTGTACCTATTCCCTCATTTTCTTTAAATGCATTAAGGGTTATTATTTCAATTTCATTATTTTCTAATTTATAAGTTACTATTCCCACCACTTTGTGATCTTCTATTGCTATAAAGCCCGGTAGTTTTCTAATATCATGTTCTTGATTTCTGGAAACTAAAAGGGTAGTATCTCCCCATTCTTCCTGTAATACTTCTAAAGCTTTAGCTCTGTTTTGCTTGTTAATTGCTTCGATGTGGTACATATTTTAAATCCCTCCAGTTTTCTTGTCATTTTAATCCCACTATATATTATTAATTAAAATTCCCCGATACCCTTTTTTAAAATAGATATTATTTTATTCTAATAGACGATTGACTCAACTCATCCCTATTTTGTTATTGGTTTATAGCACTTTTATTATATTTCATTTTCTATTCTTGTCTTTATACCACATTGAATATGTGATATACTCTATGAAAATAAGAGATATGGTTGATGGTGGTATTATTATTCCCTTTTCGAATATGAAAATATATAAAAGGGAAGATAATACTGAACCAAACCATATGACTAGATAAATTAATAGAAAAAGAGCACATCTCTTAAAGGAGCGATCCTTTAATATGTGCTCTTTACTATGTTTTAATGTAATGACCTTCTCTATTCAGTTATTAAAGTAGAGTCTTTTCTAGATAACAACTTCCAAATCGAAATACCAAACCTAATTATTTGAATTAAAATTGCCAATAACCAAAAAATACCTAATCCTGGTGTATAAGTCAATACATAGCTATAACTAAAGTTTAAATTTAGCAAATTGGTTAGAACAAATGGTATTCCCCAGAATAAAAATATTGCCATTCCTAATGATTTTATACTTCCTTTAATCCAATCATCTTTACTCTGCTGTTTTTTAGTCAATTTAATTAAACTCCATAGATCCTTAAGAGTAAGTAACAAGAGTACTAAAGCAACGATTCTTAATATTAATATAAAAGGAATATGATTAAAATCCGTTTTACCTGTAATAGCTTTTAATAAATTACCATTGATATTTTTAAGCATATGGTTTTGATTCATAATATATAGATAACCACTAT